>JBMOHZ010000033.1:0-13758 GCA_049317585.1 Paludibacter sp. | reverse complement strand
ATAAACACATGAAACATATTAAATTTTATTTATTCCTATCGGTGATATTAATTGCCAGTTCTGTATCGAATGCTCAAATCAATAGCAAAATTGCCCAAGAAATTACAGTTTCTAAACTAGGCTTTACAAATGCTTCTGATTTTGGATTTTCACCTGCCGCCTCAGGGGTCGAAAATGCCAAGGCACTACAAAAAGCTGTAGACCAGACCGGAACAATTGTCGTGAGTCAAACAGGGACGTATAAAATGGCTGTAACGGTCTATGTCGGAAGCAATACGACCCTCATTTTTGGGAATAATATCTTTCTCAAAAAAGTGGACGAGCAAGGGACCTTTTCGCATGTCATTACCAACAAAGGTGCCATCACAAGGGTGTATGACCAAAACATCTCTATCCAAGGGCTGCAAATCATTGTAAATGGGATGGATATTAGAAAGTTCAAAGAGGCCGTCGGATTACATGGTCAGCTGGCATTTTTTTATGTCAAGGATTTAAACATCGACCGATTTCGTTGCATGGATTTGGGCAAAGCCCAATATGGCATTCAGGTATGTACTTTCGAGGACATTGTTATCAATGATTTGATTATCAAAGGAAAAAAAGACGGGGTTCATTTGGGTCGAGGCAAGCGGTTTAGAATAAGCAATGGTGTATTCGAAACCGGCGATGATGCCATTGCCCTCAATGCACATGACTATACGGTTGGAAATCCTGAATTAGGATGGATTCAAGATGGAGTTGTTGATAACTGCTACGATATGGCAGGTGATAAATCGGCAGGCTATTTTTGCAGAATATTGGGTGGTGCCTGGATAGATTGGAAACCGGGAATGGAGGTGCAAAATTCGGATGCAGTGGTAGCCAATGGAAGGGTGTATCGCGTAAAAGCAAATGCTGATGGTAAAATATACAAATCGATAACCGAACCAAGCCATGCCACTGGTATTCAGATGCTGGACAGTATCAACTGGGCAATGGTTCAAAACGATGTGGTCTATACCGCTGGTGTTCGGAATGTTGTGTTTCGAAATATCTTCCTCGAAAAACCACGAACCAGTTTCTCCGTTCATTTTGATAACGATAAATATAGTCGGTCTTATTACCCTGGTGCCGATATTCCAAAACAGGAACAGCTTACTTTTGACAATATAAGAGTGCTTCATGACCAGCCCACCGAATTATTTTCCATTGGTACACCCATGGATGTGGTAACCATCAGCAATTCTAGTATTAGGAACAACAAAATTACATTTCGAGGGAACAAAGCCATGACTGATTACCTGAAAACAAAAATCAATATTTACGGTTGTGTTTTTAATCAAAAGGGGTTGATGACACTCATCAATAATAGCGTTAATGGAAAAGAAGTTTATTTGAAAACCTCATCAAATATAGAATTAAACGCTGATTTCTCAGCCCTAATCGTTCCCGGAAATGGTAAAATTACTGTTGATTCGGATTTGACTGGACTAAAAAAATAAATTCATATTCACTTTTAAAAATTGAAAATAGTAATGAGAACCGCAATTTGTATTTTTCTGCTTAGTATAGTTTTTGCATCAACTGAAGCCCAAGAAAACCTCTTTTTCAGTGCCGGCGACCGAGTCTGTTTTGTAGGTAACAGCATTACCAACAACGGTGAATTTCATCATAACATATTGCTTTACCACACTACCCGTTTTCCAAATCAAGAATTGGAGTTTTTTAATTGTGGCATTTCGGGGGATAATACACAAGGCATTATTAATCGAATGGAAAGTGACATACTGATACATAAACCCAATAAAGTGTTGATAATGATTGGGATGAATGACATAAATCGAGGTCTGTACGGAACAAAACCAACCATTAATGCCGACACTTTACGTTTGCGCAAAGAGGCATTGTCACGTTACAAAACTAATCTCGATAAAATCATCACGCTGCTTTTGTCTAAGAAAATTACGGTGATACTACAAAAACCATCCATTTATGACGAAACAGCCGTACTTTCCACTCCAACAAAAATAGGTGCAAATGATGCTTTGAAAAATTGTGCCGAAATAATGGAAGAGTTTTCAGTAAAATACAAACTGCAAACGGTTGATTATTGGACCCCAATGACCAAAATGAATCAGGAAATTCAAATCAAAGACCCCAAAGCGACCTTAGTAGGCTCTGATAGAATTCACCCGGGAGCAATAGGTCATATTGTAATGGCTTATCATTTTTTGAAAGCCGAAAAAGCACCAGCTTTTGTTTCACATATCGTTATTGATAAAAACAAAAAGCAGCAAACAAGTGCCAGCAAAAACTGCGAAATCAACTCAATACAATGGGAAAGTAATAAAATTACTTTCAAGGTCAAAGAAGCTGCACTTCCATTTCCGGTTATCTCCGAACAGAAAGAAGCAACTGAATTGGTACCATTTACAAACGAACTGAATACTGAGTTGCTGAAAGTGAAGGGCTTGTCAAAAGGAGATTACAAGCTAACAATTGATAGTGTGTTGATTGGTCAATTTACAGCAGCTCAATTCAGCGAAGGTCTTAATTTGGCAAATTATCCCTCAACGCCTCAATACAAACAAGCCATGAGAGTACGGGATATTTTGTGGGAGTTAAGAACTGTCGTTTCTAAGTACAGGGGGCTGAAATTTATTGAGTTCAACGGTGATTTCAGAAAATGTCCCGACAAGACAAATTTGCAAGTAGTTCAAAACTATATGGATTCTGTATTTTCAACCGGGAGTTATAAAACAAACCCCTATTTCAAATCACGACTCAAAGATTATGTGCAGAACAAACCCAAAGAGAATGAGTTTGTTGAAATGGCAAATAATTTGAGAAAGAAATCTTATGTCGAAGCACAAACCAAGTATCATAATTATATAATTGAACCTTAATGAAAAATAAATTTTCACTTATGTAATCAATAATATTTAATGATATGTTTTATTAGTGACCCCCCATCCGCGATAGCTATCGGGACCCCTACTGGGGGCTTAATCCCGATAGAATTCAGGACAAGTTTCTATGTCAACCTTTAAATACTGCGTCTTAAAGCCCCCAGTAGGGGGTTGGGGGTCATAGAAAATAATAATTTAAGAAATACATCAACAATAACTCTTTATTACTTATGTCCTTCATTAATTTTAAATCCATTTGCACTATTATAGTTTTTTGTTGTTCCTTACCACAATCTTTTTGTGCCAACAACGATAGAACCATGGAAGTGCTTATTAACGACGTGTTTAATTTGGCCAATAAGCAATATTCATCGTTGGCAAAGCTTGTATATCAGCAAGATGGAAAAATACCACGTGCAACTGATTCTTTTGGAAAGTTAACTACTTCGAATGCCGATTGGTGGACAAGCGGGTTTTTTCCGGGTTCACTTTGGTATATTTACGAGTACAGCAAAGATAGTGCGATGCTCAACTATGCTCAAAAGTTCAGCAAACGCATTGAAAATGAAAAGTTTACCACCAATAATCACGACGTTGGCTTTATGTTGTATTGTAGTTTTGGGAACGGTTATCGACTAACAGCCGACAAAACATACCCCGAGGTGATACTAACAGCAAGCAAATCTTTGATAACACGTTACAGGCCAATTATTAAGTCAATTCAGTCATGGGACAAAGACAAATCTTTTAATTGTCCGGTAATCATCGACAATATGATGAATCTCGAAATGTTATTTTGGGCAAGTAAATTCACAAAGGATGCCAAATACAAAAATGTGGCTGTAAATCATGCCAATTCAACCATTCAAAATCATTTTCGGAAAGATTTTAGCACATATCATGTTATAGATTATGATTTAACCGATGGCCATATTATCAAGAAAGCAACTGGACAGGGTTATGCCGATGAGTCGGCTTGGGCACGTGGACAAGCATGGGGATTGTACGGTTTCACAATGTGTTATCGCGAAACCAAAGACAAACATTATCTAATACAGGCACAGCAAATTGCAAAATTCATTCTGAATCACCCCAATTTGCCGACTGATAAAATTCCATATTGGGATTTTAACGCACCTAATATACCTAATGCGCCACGTGACGCTTCCTCGGCTGCCATTATTGCTTCGGCATTAATCGAATTAAGTAACTTTGTTAATAATAAAGAAGCCACCAATTATAAAACATTGGCCGAAAAAATTCTTCGAAGTTTGTCCTCACCTGCTTATCTTGCAAAAAATGGCACAAACGATGGCTTCTTGTTGATGCATAATGTTGGTAATATGCCCAAAAACTATGAAATAGATTCTGCGTTATGTTATGCCGATTATTACTTTTTGGAAGCATTGTTGCGGTATAAAGCAAAATTTATCAAATAAACAATTAAACAGACTTTATTCTGTATTAAAAAAAAATCGTACGTTGCCTCGAGGCAAAGGTTAAAATCACCTCAAACAAAAATGAATATATCAAATAAGTGTCTGAAAAGTAGATTTATAGTATTAATTTATATATTATTTCCAAGTAATCTTTTTGCACAATCCATTTATCAAAAAAATTGGATTGACTTTAACAAAAACGGAAAAAAAGACATTTACGAAGATTCAACTCAGCCTATCGAAAAAAGGGTCAATGATTTGCTAAGTCAGATGAATGTGAATGAAAAAACCTGTCAATGTGCGACTTTGTATGGTTATAAACGCGTTTTGAAAGACGAGCTACCAACTCCCGATTGGAAAAATGAAATTTGGAAGGATGGCATTGCCAATATTGATGAACAATTAAACGGTTTGCGTACTACTCAGTATTCTTTTCCTTTCAGCAAACATGCAGAGGCTATTAATACCATCCAGCGTTGGTTTGTGGAGGAAACGCGACTCGGTATTCCGGTCGATTTTTCGAACGAAGGAATTCATGGTTTGAATCACGACCGAGCTACACCACTTCCAGCTCCTATTGCCATTGGCAGCACCTGGAACAAAGCTTTGGTTCGTCAAGCAGGAATTATTGCCGGACGCGAAGCCAAAGCGTTGGGTTATACAAATGTATATGCACCCATTCTCGACCTTGCCCGTGACCCACGTTGGGGTCGTGTGGTGGAATGTTATGGCGAAGAACCTTTTCATGTAACAGCACTTGGACAACAAATGGTGGAAGGAATTCAATCGCAAGGGGTTGCATCTACCTTGAAGCATTATGCTGTTTATAGTGTACCAAAAGGTGGCAGAGATGGCGATGCACGTACCGACCCACACGTAGCACCACGCGAAATGCACCAGCTTCATTTGTATCCATATCGAAAAATTGTGAGCGAATCGCATCCCATGGGCGTAATGAGCAGTTATAACGACTGGGATGGTGTGCCGGTAAGTGCCAGCTATTATTTTCTCACCGAATTACTACGCAATCAATACGGATTTAAAGGTTTTGTGGTTTCGGACAGTGAAGCGGTAGAATTTGTGCAAACAAAACATCATGTGGCGGGGGATTACAAAGAGGCTGTTCGTCAAGTGGCGGAGGCCGGACTGAATGTGCGTACACAATTTACACCGCCTCAGGATTATATTTTACCACTTCGTGAATTGGTAAATGAAGGAAAACTCTCCATGAAAACATTGGACAGAAATGTGGCAGATGTATTACGTGTGAAATTTCAACTCGGATTGTTCGATTCCCCTTATGTGAAAGACACGAAAGCGGCAGATAAAATAGTTGTATCGCCCGATACCAAAAATTTTGTACTACAAATGGCGCATGAATCTTTGGTATTGCTGAAAAATGAAAATAATCTTTTGCCATTGAACCTGAAATCATTGAAAAATATTCTGGTTACAGGTCCACTTGCAAGCAATAAAGATGCATACACCAGCCGTTATGGGCCACAAAATCTGACTATTACCAATGTGTTGGAAGGTGTAAAAAATTATGTCGGAAAATCGTCTAATGTGGATTATGTGCAAGGTTGCGAAGTGATTGATGCTACTTGGCCCGAAAGTGAAATAATACCAACCCCGTTGACTTTGGAGGAGCAAAGTTCAATCCAAGACGCTGTGGAAAAAGCAAAGAAATCTGACGTAATAATTGCCGTTGTTGGTGAAGACGAGCAACGATGTGGTGAAAGTAGAACCCGTACTTCGTTAGGACTTCCCGGAAGACAATTACAATTGCTACAAGCACTGAAAGAAACAGGGAAACCTATTGTATTGGTATTGATTAACGGACAACCTTTAACCATAAACTGGGAAAATCGGTTTATTCCTGCTATACTCGAAGCGTGGTTTCCCAATGCTTTGGGCGGTCAGGCCATTGCCGAAACGCTTTTTGGCGATTACAACCCCGGTGGAAAACTATCGATTACTTTTCCCAAAAGCGTAGGTCAAATTGAATTGAACTTCCCATTTAAGCCGGGTTCGCACGCCCGACAGTCTTTTTCAGGTCCGAATGGCTCGGGCAATACTGCTGTTGAAGGTGCACTTTATCCTTTTGGATACGGTTTGAGTTATACAACCTTTGCATATACTAATCTGAAAATAACTCCTGAAAAGCAACAATCGCAAGGTGAAATTAGGGTATCAGTAGATATTACAAATACAGGCAATTGCAAAGGCGATGAAGTGGTACAACTGTATGTAAAAGATCTGGTGAGTAGCGTAACTGTTTACGAAACACAACTTAGGGGTTTCGAAAGAATTACACTCAATCCGAGTGAATCAAAAACTGTAAATTTCACCTTAAAGCCAGAAGATTTGGAATTACTTGACAAGGATATGAATTGGACTGTAGAGCCCGGAAAATTTGAAGTTTTGATTGGAAGCAGTTCAGAAAACATTAAGCTTAAGCGGGAATTTGAAATAGTAAAATGATACTATGACAAGTATTAGTTTTAAACCAAATTTTAAATCACCATAATATAAATGAGAAACCTACTATTGATTACTGCCGGAGAAATTCATTCAGAGAAAGGAAATGGGTGTAAAATATTGGTAAACGAAAACGTAAAAATCACTTATAGTAAAGGAAAAGAGGTCGCTGCAGGAAAAGGGGTGCTTAGTTTTGGAACAAAAAAAGGAACGGAGTATTTAATCATTAGAAATTAGTTCTAGTTCGATTTCAATAAAGTCTTCCTAATTTGGTTTGACATTTTAAGCGGATACTCATATTAAAGAAAATCTCAAATGAAAACAAAGATTTTAATTATTTTATTATCAATCAGTTCATTCTTATCTGCTCAATTTTTTTCTCCCGAAAAATTAGTAGAAACTGGTGTGTATTATTATCCCGAAGCGTGGAGTCCCAATCAGTGGGAACGAGACATTCAGAAAATGTCCGAAATGGGCTTTGAATTTATTCATTTGGCTGAGTTTTCGTGGGCAAAGCTTGAACCTTCCGAAGGCAATTACAACTTCGAATGGCTGGATAAAACGGTTGAACTGGCAGCCAAATACAAACTGAAAGTGATTTTGGGAACACCCACTGCCGCACCTCCGGCATGGTTGGTGGAGAAATATCCGGATGTGCTGATTGAAATGGCCAATGGACTTAGCACCTTGCATGGCACGCGCGAACATTACTCGTGGTCGAGTGCAACTTATCAGGCATTAACAAAAAAAATAGTGGAAGCAATGGCAAAGCGTTATGGCAACGACAAGCGTATATGGGGCTGGCAAATTGACAATGAACCGTCGCATTACGGCAACCTCGATTTCGGGCCATCGGTTCAGACAAATTTTCGGTTGTGGCTCAAGAACAAATACAAAACCATTGATATGCTCAATACAGCTTGGGGAACTGATTTTTGGTCGGTTGTTTATTCCAATTTTGAGCAAATTCAACTGCCCAATTTGACACGGCTCAATTCCCGTCCTGCTTGTCCAACTGCCCTTCTGGACATGAAACGCTTCAATGCTGATGAATGTGCTGACTATGTTTCGCTACAAAATAAAATTCTGAAGGGCATTGTTTCTAAAACTCAGTTTGTAACCACAAATTTCATGAATTTGCATTCGGATGTTGACCCGTGGCGTAACAAAGACCTCGATTTTATAAGTTATACGATGTATCCGGTTGGCGGTTATTCCAACGGACTTGGCGACCAGGGATTTCGTCTGGGCGATTACTGGCGCATTTCTTATGTCACCGATTTTTTTCGTGCGCTCAATGGTGTTACTGGCGTGATGGAGTTGCAGCCTGGTCAGATAAATGGAGTAACTAATTATCGACCACAACCTTATCCAGGTGCTATTCGCTCGTGGATGTGGAATTGTTTTGGTAGTGGAGTCGATTTTATTTGTACCTATCGCTTCCGTCAGCCGCTGTCTGGTTTTGAGCAATTTCATCAAGGAATGATTGGTACTGATGGCGTAACCTTATCAACGGGAGGAAAACAATTCAGTCAGTTTATGAGTGAAATTCGTGAACTTAGAAAACAATATAAGCCAAATGTCTATATACCAAAGGAATACTCGGCACGAAAAACGGCGTTGTTGTATCACCCCGACAATGTGTGGGAAACAGCCATTCAACCACAAACAGCACAATGGGAAGAAATGGGGCACATTATTAAATATTATTCAAGTTTAAAATCACTTTGCGCTCCCGTTGATATTGTGGACGAAAACAAGGATTTGTCTGGGTATCCAGTCGTGGTTGTTCCTGCTTATCAATTGGTAGATAGAGCTTTAGTGGAAAAATGGAGCAACTATGCCGAAAAAGGCGGTCATTTGGTAATTTCCTGTCGTACTGCTTTGAAGGACAGAAACGGGCGGTTTTTTGAACTTCCTTGGGCGGGAGCTATTACGCAGTTGATAGGTGCTGATATTCCGATGTTCGATGCTTTAAGTGCGAACAATCAGTCCGCAAAAATCAATTTCGAAGGAAATTCCTTCGGTTGGAACAATTGGGGAGATATTCTGGACCCGAAAACTGGCACCGAAACTTGGGCAACTTATGCTGACCAGTTTTATGCCAATAAAGCTGCGGTGGTTCATTGTAAAAAAGGGAAAGGAACCGTAACTTACATTGGTGTAGATACAGACGATGGGAAACTTGAAAAAGCAATTCTGAAAAAAGTATATGCAACAGCTGGAGTTAGTGTTCAGGAGCTTCCAGAAGGCGTTATCGTTAACTGGCGCAAGGGTTTTTGGGTAGCAAATAATTATTCATCGGTAAATGTTACGCTCAATTTACCTGCCAATGCAACTGTTGTTTTGGGCAATAAAGAAATAATTCCTGCCGGAGTTTTGGTTTGGAAATAACAATGAATTTTATGAATAATCATTCTATTAAGTATCTTATTTTCTGCGTTTTGTTGTCATTAACTGTTCAGGTAAATGCTAAACAGAACTATCCGATTGATGTGTCAACTGTCAAAGTGGACAATTTGCTGTGGGATTTGAAAAAACTGAGTGAAGCCCCCACTTTTATGTGGCTCAATGCTAAAAGTGCTGTTCGTACCTTGGCTTTTGATGGAATAATTTATAAAGGTAAACCAACACGAGTATTCGCGTATTATTCCAATCCGGCACTGATACGTGGCATAAATGCTGGAAATCAGAAATTCCCCTGCGTTATTTTGGTGCATGGTGGTGGTGGAAAAGCTTTCAAACAGTGGGTAGAAAAATGGGCTGCCGATGGCTATGCAGCTCTGGCAGTGGATGTAAGTGCTACTGGTGGCAATGAAGATAAGTTTGAAGGCAATGGCCCGGGACAAGATAAGAAAGATAAGTTTGAGGATATTGCATTAGGCGATTTGCGGAATATGTGGAGCTACCATGCTGTGGCTGATGTTATTTTGGCTCATTCGTTAATGCTAAGTTTTCCGGAAGTGGATGCCAATAAAACGGTGATTACCGGCATCAGTTGGGGTGGTTATCTCACTTGTTTGGCGGCTTCGCTGGACAATCGTTTCAAGGCCGCTGCTCCCGTTTATGGCTGTGGTTTTTATTCCGATTGTGTGTTTCAGGACGATTTGAAAAAGATGAAATCGTCCGACAGTTTGAAATGGCTGAAGAGTTTTGACCCTTCCGAGTATTTACCTTTTGCAAAGCCAAAATTTCTTTTTATCAATGGCAATAAAGATGTGTGGTTTTATGTAAATGCTTATCACAAAACCTATTCGTTGATAAAACCAGAGCAACGAACCGTTACTATTTTCCCCGATATGAAACACGGTCATGCAGATGGTTGGGCGCCCGAAGAAATTAAATGTTTCTTTGAAAGTGTTTTAAACAAAGATTTTCCCTTAATGAAAGTGAGCAAAGTTGCTGTTCAGGATTCACTGCTAACAGTCCCGTTTCATTCCAATATCAGCATTTCGTCTGCTTCCTTTTATTATTCCAATGACCAAAATGCACCCAACTCAAAGCGCGAATGGAAAGAACTGAAAGCAACTATCGACAATAAAACCAAAAACGTGAAGTGCAAGAAACCGGAATTCAAAATTGGTTTTTTCACGCTCAAAGATGTTCGAAACCTAAGTGTGTCGAGTGAAATTATTTTCAATTACTAAAAAAAATATTTATAAATTCACATTAAAAAATCAATCATGAAATCACATCATTTATTTGGTAAACGCATTTTTATATTGTTGATGGCCATTATTATTTCGCAATCGTTTATCTCCAATGCTTATGCGCAAACCACACTGCCTTCGATAATTCCATTGCCCGCAAAGTTGGAAATGGGTTCAGGTACATTTTACATCACCTCCACAACTAGTATTATTACCGATGAAGCGAGTGCCGTAACAGCCAGTCAGTTGTCAGATTACCTTGCACCAGCCACGGGTTTTGCCTTGAAAGTTTCTACCAAATCCAACGTTTCCAAAAATTGTATTGTTTTAAAACAAGACGCCAGTTTAAGTCGTTTGGGTACGGAGGGTTATCAACTCACTGTAACTCCTACCCTTATACAGATTTCTGCTACTGGGCAGGCTGGTCTTTTTTATGGAGTGCAAACGCTTCGTCAATTATTACCCACACAGCTATTTTCTTCAAAGAAAGTGAAAAATATTTCGTGGAAAGTGCCTTGTACCATTATTGAAGACCAACCGCGTTTCGCATGGCGTTCGTTTATGCTCGATGATGCAAGAAGATTTATTGGCATAGCAGAGCTAAAAAAATACATAGATGAAATGGCTGAGTTGAAATTTAATATTTTTCAATGGCATTTTATAGATAATCCGGGCTGGAGATTGGAAATCAAAAGCTATCCTTTGTTAACTTCTGTAGGTGCAAAATCGGGAGGAATGATAACCGGCGATATTAGCAACCGGCCCGGCGATTTAATTCCATCCGATAAAGATCCTTCGCAAAGGTTTTACTATACACAGGACGAAGCCAAAGAACTTATAGAATATGCAGCCAAAAAGCATGTACGCATTATTCCTGAAATTGAAATGCCCGGTCATGCGGCCGCTGTGCTGAAAGCTTATCCTGAATGGAATGCAGGCGGCTCTCTTGATGTGACCAAACCGGAAGTGATAGAGGCAATTAAAAAAATACTTGATGAGGTAATAACGCTATTCCCTGATGTAATTATTCATACAGGAGGAGATGAAGTAAGATATGAAAGTTGGATGAAAGCGCCTTCTATTCAAGCAGCTATGGCGGCTAAAGGACTAAAATCAGCAGCTCCTTTGCAGGCAGAGTTTTCGGTTATGGTGTCCAACTATCTGCAAAGTAAAAAACGGAGAATGATAATATGGCATGACGCACCGCTCGATTCTGTTTTTAACGATAAATCCATTATTCTGCAATTTTGGAGAGGCAAAGAAAGTATTCTTACTGATGCCATCGGGCTTGGATACGATATAGTAAACGCTTCTGAAAGATATACATATCTTGATTATAATCATTTTGTAACGCCCATTTCAAAAGTGTATAGTTTTGATCCAATGCCAAATGGGGTAGCATTAAAGGATCAACATCATGTTTTAGGTGCTGGTTTTCAGAGTTGGGCTGAGTACACACCTACACGATACCGACGAGATTTGAATATATTTCCACGCATTGCCGCAATGGCCGAAGTAGTATGGACTCCAAAGGAAAGAATGGATTTCAAGTTGTTCTCCGAACGTTTAGCCACCCACACTGAACGCTGGAGCTTGAAAGGGATTGGTTTCTACAAAAAATGGGATAAAACCGCTGACGAACTTTGGAATGCTGCACTTAAGGGAGATAAAATTGGAAATTGGACAGCTGATAAAGTAATTAAGACAGATAAGTTTGTTTATTCTCGTAGGGCAGATCTGGATCGTGAATATGACGTAACACCATTTATCAAAGATGCTGGTAATTATAATGTAATTTTTGTACCAACTTCGGGAGTTGACCCATTTTCGGTCAGATATGTGGAACTAATTCAGAACGGCGAAACCATCAGTATTGACTGGGGCGGTATTAAGGGTGGCGTGTACAAACCTAACAATCAGGGTTATGTTTTCGAACTGACCACAGATAAACTTCTTTCAGGGGCTAAATATATCCTCCGTATTAATTGCTATGGCGTAAGCGGTACCGATACTGGTGGCGATATTTACTTGATTGGAAACAAGTGAATCGTGTTTTATGTTTGGGTTGTAAAATGTGAGGCGAAGTTACACTCCGACATCAGTATTTTATAATTATACTTTCCCCGTGTTGCGGCTTATATCGAAGTGGGCTGGACTGTCTGTGAAAATAAAGATTTTGACAGATTCTCGAAATCTTTATTGAAAATTAAAAAGTATTGGGATAGAAAAGGTATTTCGTATTTGGAGGATTGAAATCGAAAAATTAAAACATATGCATAATATAGTACAACAATTTGCAACAGCCAACGAAACTGGTGAAATTCGACCTTTGAAAATCGGACACATCAACGATTCTTTTATCGTTGAAAGCAGTGTCGTAAACGGAGCGTCATATTTCCTTCAAAAGATAAACCACCAGATTTTTAAAAATGTAGTTGGTTTGCAAGAAAATATTCGTTTGGTAACGGACCATTTACGTCATAAACTAACAGTTGCTGGTAGAAGTGGCATCGAGCGTAGCGTGCTACAATTGGTTCCCACCAAATCCGGGCTATGGTTCTATCAGGATGCTGAAGGTTCGTTTTGGAGAATGTATGTCAACATTGAAAACACCCACAGTTACAATGTTATCACTCCTGAACTGGCATATAAAGCAGGAGAGGCTTTTGGTAACTTTCAATATATGTTGTCAGATATTTCGCACAATCAGTTAATCGAAACCATTCCCAACTTTCATAATATGGAATTCAGGTTGGAGCAATTTCGCGAGGCAGTTAGTAACAATATTGCCGGACGAGTGGCTGAAACGAAATGGATGATTGACGAATTGGAAAAGCGCGCCGATGATATGTGTCTGCCACAACGACTGTTTCGAGATGGCAAACTGACAAAACGCATCAACCATTGCGATACGAAAGTAAACAATCTTCTTTTTGACGAAAATGAAGAACCGATTTGTATTGTAGATTTGGATACCGTGATGCCCGGATTCGTGCTGTCAGACTTTGGAGATTTTATGCGTACCGCAGCCAATACCGGTGACGAAGACGATATAGATCTTAAACGTATTGGCGTAAATATGGAAGTATTTGAAGCCTACACGCGCGGCTACTTGAAAAAAGCCAATTTTCTCACTCCCATAGAACTTGATAATCTTGCTTTTGGAGCAAAATTGCTTAGCTATATGCAAACAGTTCGCTTTTTTAGCGATTATCTGAATGGCGATACCTATTACAAAATACAATCTCCGCAGCACAATTGGCAACGTACATTGGCTCAGTTTCGTTTGTTGCAAAGTCA
>JBMOHZ010000032.1:0-13821 GCA_049317585.1 Paludibacter sp. | reverse complement strand
ATTGATTTTAGATTTCGGGGCGAAAGATAATAGTTTTTTTTTATTTTTTGTATTTTTATTTAATTTACAGACAAAAAAAAGTCGCAAACAAGTTGCGACTTCTAATTTAGAATACGTATTCTACATACAATTATTTAGCTGGAGCTGGTTTTGTGGCTGCTTTAGCGCCTTCTTTGCAACATGCTTTAGCATCGCCTTTAGCACCGTCTTTACAAGCTTTAGCTTCACCTTTAGCACCTTCTTTACAACATGCTTTGTCGCCACTTTTAGCGCCATCTTTGCAGCATTCTTTTTTAACTTCTGCTTTTTTAGGAGCTGCAGTTGCAGCCATAACTGAAGAAGAAACGAACATAGCAACAAGTGCTAGAATAAAAATGTTTTTTTTCATGATTGATTGTTTTTTTAATTTATTTGAAATTGGAAAATAGTTTGTTTTTTAAAATTTGAATTGCAAAACAAATTTAGTTCAATGCATTAAACGTAGATATATCGTTTTTGTTTTAACGTTTTAATCTCATTAACACTTAAACACCATCTATTTTGAACTTTTATGATAATACTTAGTCTCTGTTTATTGACCAGCGCATTCCTATATACATTTTTCGTCCATGAAGTGGGCCCCAAATCATCGAAGCATCAAAGTCAGCACTTCCTGGATTTGCCACATCAATTATTGGATTTTTTTGCATATATCCAGTTAGGTTTTCACCACCCAAATACACCGACCAAGTTTTAAAATACTTTGTAACTTGCGCATTCATTACCGTAAACGGCTTGAATGTTGTGCTCCAACGTGGATTCGTCGTATCCGGATCGGGTAAGCGTCCACCTCCATTAAACTGTGCTGTATAATCAAATTGCCATTTTTTCAAAGGTGTTTGATACGATAATGTTATCAAACTTTTCGATTTGCTTGTCAGTGGTTTATCGCGCAATATGCCTGCAATTGTAGTTTTTACAATATTAACCCTATGAGCCACATTCACAGTTAATCCTTTCATTATTTCGGAGTTTGCCTCTATCTGCACGCTATGCGAGTACGACTTACCATTCAAATTTGAAAATATAACTTTGTGTGGATCCGAATCCATATCGGCTACAAGCTGCTGCTCAAAGTTTGTATAATACCATTCGCCTGTTAGCATTATTTCTTTTTCGGCAATATCAATATCCGACATAACACTAGCTCCATAATTCCAAGCCTCTTCCATTTTAATAACTGGAGCTATAATAAGCGTTCGGTTGCCTGCTAATAAATAATTATTTTCGGCAAAAACACTTGGCGATCGATATCCTTTACCTACCGAAGCCCGCACCAGAAAATGATCGGTTAAGCTGTATTTAAAGTGTACACGAGGTGCTATCAAGGTACCATATAAATTATTATAGTCGGCTCGTAAACCACTCATCAGCATCAATTTATCGGCCAATTTGTAGGTATATTCACCATAAACGCCTGCCACTAACTCTTTTTTCAGAAACGGACTAACCGAAATTTGCGGCATTGTTTCCGTAAATTGATCCAATGTAGCATTAACGCCAGCCGTTAAACTATGCGCCTTAGTCCATTGAGTTTGGAAAATAAAATTCGAAAACAAACTATTTTGCTTTCCGTTATACGACTTTGAACCATATTCAGATAATTGCTTGTGTGTTGATCCACTTACTATTAATGCTACACTTGTTCCCTTTTCGGGATTAAGAATTAAGCCATTTTTGACAAAAAACTCCAATCGTTCTGATTCTATTCCAATCTTATAATTCCCATTGAGTTGTCCACCATGTCTATTCTCGGTAAGTGCTCTTACAAAGGCTTGCGCTATATAATTATCGTTTTTATAATACCACCTGTTTATAAAGTTATATTGCTTAACCATAGGCATATCCATATAATTATTATGGTCCTCGTCAATGGATATTAACTCATCACTTGCGTGAAGAAAAATACCTGTTGATAGTTTGCCCGACAATTTTGCCGATGCATTCAGATTCGATTCAATCCGACCAGCATCGCTCCCAAAAATATTAAATGCAATTTTTTCGCTCGTAGGTGGTTTTTTAAATTCAATATTAATTTGTCCTGTTACAGCCTCGTAACCATTCACTACCGAAGCAGTGCCTTTCGACACTTGAATACTTTCCATCCAAGGTCCAGGAATAAATCCCATTCCGTAAGGAGCCGAAATTCCTCGTAAATTGGGAATGTTCTCCGTTAGCATTTGCACATAAGTTCCGGGTAAACCGAGTAACTTAATTTGCTTAGCACCAGTGGCTGCATCGGCGTACGACACATCTACCGACGGATTTGTTTCGAAACTCTCCGACAAATTACAGCAAGCCGCCTTGCACAGTTCGGCAGCAGTAATTTTTTCGGTATTAAACATGACCGATTTAAGTTTCAGCGTGCCATTATTTTTCCCAAAAACGGAGAGTTCACTCAATTGTCGGATTTTGTTTATAATAGCAATTTGAACAACAGTGGTATCTGTTACCGTAATGGTGTCGGTGGAATAGGACACTTTTGTTACCACAAATCGTTTATTTAATTCATTTATTTCCAGTTCAAATTCTCCCTTTTCGTTTGTAACTGTGCCTTTGGATGCATTTAACCAAAACACATTGGCATTAGTAATGGGTTCGCCCTTAAAATTGGTAACCTTACCTTTAACGTTTGCTTGCGTATACAACGAGGAGAATAGCACACTTAAAATCAGTATGTATCTCATTTTTTTATTAGTTGAAATTATACAATAGAAAAATTGCTCTGCTAAATTTTAAAAGCAGAACTAACATCTAAATATTGATAAAAATCAAATAATTAAAACAGATTTTTGGGAAAGAATCTCTCGTCCCGAAGGGAATATATAGTTTGGAGGTGAGTGCGTAGGTAGTATTTCATTTTCAGCACATAGAACTAAATCGGCGTGAATAAAATGAAAAACAGCCAGAAAATCAGTAGGAAAAACAAATTCGGCTGCACCATCAACTAAAACGGGAGTTTCAACCTTTAATCGCAAAATATGGCATCCATTCGTTTGATGCGATATATCCGAACAAGCCATATCGGAATCTGTATCACAATCATGGCTATTGGAAGTTTTACAACAATCACGCTCATGATGATGAAATGAACTACATGATTTTAGAGCAACCTCCTCAATACCATGTTCCGAACAAATATCGCAACAGAATTTTACTACGTTGATACCTGAGCCAGCTACTAAAAAGAATAGTGCTAGCAGAAGTGCAATTATATGGTTAGCTCGATTTTTCATTATAAATTTAGGGCAAATATATTGTATAAAAAAGCAGTTTGAAAATATTATACAGTTTTTTAGCTTTATTTTAAAAATTATCGCATTAAAAATTATACATTTGCAGTTCCAAAACAATAAAGTAATTCTAAAATGAAAACTAGTCGTATAAACTTAATTATATGCACTTTAGCTATAGTATCACTTGTTTCGTGTAAACAAAAAACGATACGAACTATCGAAAAAGCAGATGTTGAGAAGTATTATTTAGCTGCCGACACTTCCAAAGGCTCGTTAAATTTGGAACTAAATGTTGAAATTCCAGTATGTTTTGACAATAATAGTATACTCGATACCATTCGAAATACAATTATTAGCAACCTTTTTGGCAATGAATACATAAAGTATTCGAATGATTCTATTTTAAATCAGTTTGCTTCCGATTTAAAAAAAGAGTATAAACTTACAAATGAGCCTATACTAAATGAAATGGACGATAAATCGCTTTATAGTTTTAACAATGAGCATATACTGGATGGATTTTCGTTGTTGAACGATGAAAACATTTATTCATATGGTATTAACCGATATGTATTTATGGGTGGAGCACATGGATTAAACACCATTAATTATTACAATTTCAATCTTAAAACAGGTAAATTGATAACCGAAAATGATTTGTTTTTGAAAAATACAGGTGCAAAACTAACTGAGTTAATTAAAAAGCGAATTGTAGAACAAAGCAAAGAAGACGACAACACACAACCAATTAAGAATTTGGAAAAAACTGATTTTTGGATTGATGCTATTAAACCAAACGGCAATTTTTATATTACCGACGAAAGTTTGAATTACGTTTTTAATCCCTACGAAATTGGTCCATATTATCTTGGTATAACAGAAGTACAACTACCATATGAGCGGTTAAAAAACATTTTAAAACCAAATGCAACTATCAATTATCTGATTAAAAAAGACAAAACTCCAAATTCAAAGTAAATTCATACATAGTTTTTACATTTTAAATAATCCGAACATTATTGAACCCAGAATAGTATATTACTTTACTATTTTGGGTTTTTTTATTTCTGAAATAAAAAAAAGATAACAAAATTGTAAACATATCAAAATATATTGTATCTTTGCTTTTAGAAACTGATATTAACGAATCAAATTTTCGGTATTATGTTTAAAAAACTATATGTATTTTACCGCGATGGCTTTAAAAGCATGACTGTAGGTAAAACACTTTGGACAATTGCAATCGTAAAACTTTTTATAATGTTTGCCATTTTAAAAGTTTTTTTCTTCCCTAACTTCCTCAATACCAATTTTAAAACCAACGAGGAAAAATCAAACCATGTAGTAAAAGAATTGATTAATAAAGCAAAATAATTAACATTAAATTCTGATTAAAAATTTATGGAACTATTAGATGTATCATTAGTAAATTGGTCCAGAGCACAATTTACGCTTACAGCCATGTATCACTGGGTTTTTGTACCACTAACGTTGGGTTTGGGTATTATTCAAGCCATTATGGAAACCATTTATTATCGTACTGGCGATGAAAAATGGAAGCAAACTACTAAGTTTTGGATGACTCTTTTTGGAGTTAACTTTGCTGTGGGTGTTGCTACAGGTATAATTCTCGAATTTCAATTTGGCACTAATTGGTCGAACTACAGTTGGTTTGTGGGCGACATTTTTGGTGCGCCACTAGCTATCGAAGGTATTTTAGCCTTTTTCATGGAAGCCACATTTATTTCTGTAATGTTTTTTGGATGGAATAAAGTGAGTAAAAAATTCCACCTTGTTTCAACTTGGTTAACAATTTTGGGAGCCACCATTTCAGCATTCTGGATTTTGGTAGCTAATGCATGGATGCAACATCCGGTAGGTATGGAGTTTAATCCAGACACTGTACGTAACGAAATGGTTAGCTTTTGGCAAATTATTTCACCTTTTGCTTTAAATAAATTTTTCCACACTGTATGGTCGAGTTGGATTGTTGGGGCATTATTCGTTATGGGTGTAAGTGCGTGGTTCTTAATTAAGAAACGTGATATTGACTTTGCAAAAAAAAGTATAAAAGTAGCTGCTGTATTTGGGTTAATTGCTTCTATTCTTACAGCTTTAACAGGCGATGGGTCGGCATATAATGTAGCTCAACACCAACCAATGAAACTAGCAGCTATGGAAGGCCTGTACGATGGACAAAAAGGAGCTGAGCTTGTAGCAATTGGGATATTAAGCAGTGATAAAAAAGCATACAACGACAATATAGATCCTTTTGCATTTAAAATTGCATTTCCTAAGGCACTTTCGTTATTGGCATACAGAGATATTAATGCTTTTGTGCCAGGTGTAAACGACATTATTAAAGGTGGTTATGAATCAAAAACAGGTGAAAAATTATCGTTTACCGAAAAACAAGCACGTGGAAAATTAGCATTACAATCGTTATCCGATTATAAAAAGGCAATTGCTATAAAAGATACTGCAAGTGCTGCTACTCATAAAGCCACTTTAATGGCCAACTATAATTATTTTGGATATGGATATTTGGAAAATGCAGAAGCTTCAATTCCAAAAGTAAATATGGTGTTTTACTCGTTTCATTTAATGGTTACTTTGGGAATGTACTTTATTGCCATTTTTGGGATATTTACATTTTTAAGTTTCAAAAACAATTTTAAAATAGAAAAATCAAGTTTGTTACTTTGGATTGCACTTTTAAGCATTCCATTGGGCTATGTGGCATCACAGTTAGGTTGGATAGTGGCCGAAGTTGGTCGTCAGCCATGGGCAATACAAGATGTACTGCCTGTTAACGCTTCAATATCAGCTATTTCAACAATGTCGGTTCAAATTACATTCTTCTTGTTCCTTACATTATTTACAGCATTACTGATTGCCGAAATGCGCATAATGTTCAAACAAATTGGTAAAGGACCGCATGATGTTTAATATATAAAATTGAAATGTTTCGCTTTTGCATAAATAAAAAATACTTGAATTGCGAAACACAAAACGCTTAATTCTCAAAATAAAATAAATCAAAAAATAAAATATTATGTTCACATATTCATTTCTTCAACAATATTGGTGGTTTATTATTTCGCTATTGGGTGGAATATTAACCTTTTTACTATTTGTACAAGGCGGACAATCAATGCTATTTTCGTTATCAAAAAACGAAGACGAACGTAGTATATTAATCAACGTACTTGGTCGTAAGTGGGAATATACTTTTACAACGCTTGTAACATTTGGTGGAGCATTTTTTGCTTCGTTCCCTTTGTTTTATTCTACAAGTTTCGGTGGAGCATATTGGGTTTGGATGGCTATTTTGTTCTGCTTTATTATTCAAGCTGTATCATACGAATTCCATTCAAAACCTGGAAATACATTCGGGAAAACTACGTATCGTGTTTTTCTTTTTATTAATGGATTATTAGGAACTATTTTAATTGGCACTGCAGTGGCAACATTTTTCACCGGTTCCGATTTTATTGTAAACAAAGGTAATTTAACCAATCAATTAGCACCTGTAATTAGTCAATGGGGTAATGAGTGGCATGGTTTAGAAGCATTGTTAAATGTTCGCAACTGGTTGCTCGGGCTAGCGGTTTTCTTTTTATCGCGCACTACAGCGGCTTTATTTTTTGTAAATCGTATTAGCAACGAAAATCTTGAAAAACAATCGCGCAAAGCTGTTTTAGTAAATGCGTTACCATTTTTGGTTTTCTTCCTTTCGTTTGTAATTTGGACATTATTAGCCGAAGGTTTTGCCGTAAATCCTCAAACTGGTGTAGTTTTTATGGAAAAATACAAATATTTTTTCAACTTAATTGAAATGCCTGCTGTGCTCGTTTTATTCTTGCTGGGTGTTGTTGCTGTACTTTGGGGTATTGGCGGAACAGTCTTTAATAAAAATTTCAAAAAAGGTATTTGGTTCACAGGTGTAGGTACTATAGTTACGGTTTGTAGTTTACTTTTATTGGCCGGTTACAACAATACATCTTATTATCCCGCAACACCTGATTTGCAAAGTTCACTTACCATTTATAATTCATCATCGAGTGAGTTCACACTCAATGCCATGACTATTGTTTCGGTTTTAATTCCATTTGTGCTGGCATATATATTTCATGCTTGGCGTTCGATGGAAAAAAACAGAACTGATATAGCTGACATTAAAAACGATGATCATGCATATTGATTGAATTTTATTTCTAAAAAACACATAAACCGACTTTTGGACACTTCCTTAAGTCGGTTTTTGTGTTAAATATCTTTATTACAACATATTAAACAGCATTAAAATTTAATTGTGGAAAAATTTCCTTAATTATTGCTTGTTTCGAAACATTTTACTAAATTTGCAAAACTTTTGAACGTACACACTCATTGATACTAATTAGCAATATATTAATTAGTTAGCATTATTTTGAAATCATAATTATAAACTAAAATAAAAATCTATGTGGTTAATTGATTCATCAATCGGGCGAAAGCTCATTATGAGTATTACAGGGGTTTTCCTTGTATTATTTCTGATTTTTCACGGCACAATGAATTTCGTTGTGTTATTCTCAGCCGATGCTTACAATATGATTTGTGAGTTTTTGGGTGCCAATTGGTATGCGCTAATTGCAACCAAAATTTTGGCATTAGGATTTGTTTTGCATATTATTTATGCCATTTACCTTACTTTACAGAACCGCAAGGCGCGTGGTAACGTTCGCTATTCGGTTACAACAACACAGGAAGGTGTAAGCAAAGCATCGCAAAACATGTTGGTATTGGGCGCTATTGTGCTTGGGTTTATGGCATTACACTTGTACCAGTTTTGGGCAAAAATGCAATTAGTAGAAATTAGCCACAAACTGGGTTGCACGGTAGAAGAAAGTTTGCTCGAAACAGCTGCTGATGGGGCATTTTGGATTAAATACTATTTTAGTCAACCAGTTTATTCTATTCTATACATTGTATGGTTAGTGGCATTGTGGTCGCATTTAACACATGGTGTTTGGAGTGCATTACAAACAGTTGGTGCGAGCAATAATGTATGGCTTCCACGCATTAAAGTGATTGCAAATATTGTTTCAACAATTATTATTTTGTTGTTTATCTCCATTCCAGTTTATTTCTTATTAGGTTTTAGTATCTAAATTGTAAATAGTAAATAGTATAATAGTAAATAAGATTATGGCAAAAAAACAAGATACTACTACGGTAGAAGCACCTCAAATTGATGCTAAAATTCCTGCGGGACCGTTAGCTGAAAAATGGAGCAATTACAAAGCACATCAAAAATTAGTAAATCCGGCCAATAAACGTCGCTTGGACATTATTGTAGTTGGTACTGGCTTGGCAGGAGCTTCGGCAGCTGCTTCGTTAGCTGAACTCGGATTCAATGTATTGAACTTCTGTATTCAAGATTCTCCACGTAGAGCACACTCCATTGCAGCCCATGGAGGTATCAATGCAGCAAAAAATTATCAGAACGACGGTGACTCGGTTTACCGTTTATTTTACGACACCCTGAAAGGTGGCGACTATCGTGCACGTGAAGCCAACGTACATCGTTTGGCCGAAGTTTCGAATAGCATTATCGACCAATGTGTAGCTCAAGGAGTTCCATTTGCTCGCGAATACGGCGGTTTGCTTGATAACCGTTCGTTTGGTGGCGCTCAGGTTTCGCGCACTTTTTATGCAAAAGGACAAACCGGACAACAACTTTTATTAGGTGCCTATTCAGCACTTAGTCGTCAAGTTGGAAAAGGTGCTGTAAAACTGTACTCTCGCTACGAAATGCTCGATGTAGTTATTGTTGATGGTCGTGCACGTGGCATTATTGCCCGCAACTTAGTTACAGGTAAAGTGGAGCGTTTCTCTGCTCACGCTGTAGTAGTTGGGTCAGGTGGTTATGGAAATGCATTTTTCCTATCAACCAATGCAATGACTTCGAATGCATCGGCTGCTATACAGATGTATAAAAGAGGAGCTTATTTTGCAAATCCTGCTTATGCTCAAATTCACCCTACATGTGTACCAGTTCATGGCGAATACCAATCAAAACTAACGCTTATGTCGGAATCGTTGCGTAACGATGGACGTATTTGGGTACCAAAAACAAAGGAAGATGCTGAAGCTATCCGCGCTGGAAAGAAAAAAGCAACTGACTTGAGCGAAGACGAACGCGATTATTATTTGGAGCGTCGTTATCCTGCATTTGGTAACCTTGTACCACGCGATGTAGCTTCGCGCGCAGCCAAAGAACGTTGCGATGCTGGTTTTGGAGTTGGAAATACTGGCTTGGCTGTGTACCTTGATTTCTCAACATCTATTCAACGATTAGGCGAAGATACAATTCGTGCTCGCTACGGAAACTTATTCCAGATGTACGACAAAATTGTAGACGAAAATCCATATAAAACACCGATGATGATTTACCCTGCTATTCACTATACAATGGGTGGTGTTTGGGTCGATTACGAACTTCAGACTTCAATAAAGGGTTTGTTCTGTATTGGTGAGGCAAACTTCTCCGATCATGGAGCTAATCGCTTAGGTGCTTCGGCATTGATGCAAGGATTGGCCGATGGTTATTTTGTATTGCCATATACCATTCAAAACTATTTGGCTGATCAAATTCAAGCACCACGATTAAGTACTGACTTGCCCGAATTTAACGAAGCTGAAAAAGCAATGCATACCAAAATTGAAAAAATTATGAAAATTCAGGGCGATCGCACTGTGGATTCAATCCACCGCGAACTTGGATTAGTAATGTGGGATTTTGTAGGTATGGGACGTACCAAAGAAGGTTTGGAACATGCGTTGGAACGTATCAAAGAAATTCGCAAAACATTTTGGACAAAGGTTTATGTTCCCGGACAAAGTGCTGACTTGAACGTAGAACTTGAAAAAGCGTTGCGTGTAGCAGACTTTATCGAAATAGGTGATTTAATGGCACGCGATGCGTTGATGCGCGAAGAATCGTGTGGTGGTCACTTCCGCGAAGAATACCAAACTCCGGATGGCGAAGCCCTTCGTAACGACGAAGAATACTCATTTGCTTCGTGCTGGAAATTCAACGGTGATGGCGAAGAACCAACATTGCTTAAAGAACCTCTTGTGTATGAATTTGTGAAACGTCAACAACGTAATTATAAAGCGTAACCCCATGGAAAAAAGTATAAATATAACACTAAAAGTTTGGCGTCAGGCCAGTCCAAAAGTAAAAGGAGAATTTGTATCCTATAAAATGGACAATGTATCGACCGATAGTTCGTTTCTCGAAATGTTGGACGTATTGAATGAGCGTTTGGTAAAAGAACGCAAAGAACCAATTACATTTGATCACGATTGTCGCGAAGGTATTTGCGGTATGTGTAGTTTGTATATCAACGGTCATCCACACGGAAAAGATGGCGAAACCACTACTTGTCAACTTCACATGCGCAGGTTCAATAATGGCGAAACAATTACTGTAGAACCTTGGCGTTCGGCTGCATTTCCGGTAATTAAGGATTTGATGGTCGACCGTGGTGCTTACGATAAAATAATTCAAGCTGGCGGTTATGTATCTGTTAATACCGGTGGTGTTCCTGATGGTAACGCTATTCCAATTTCAAAAATTGATGCCGACGAAGCTATGGATGCAGCGTCGTGTATTGGTTGTGGTGCATGTGCTGCTGCTTGTAAAAACGGCTCGGCCATGTTATTTGTAGCTGCCAAAGTAAGTCAATTGGCTTTGTTACCACAAGGACGTGTAGAAGGAGCTGCTCGCGCAAAAGCCATGGTTGCTAAAATGGATCAATTAGGATTTGGGAATTGTACCAATACAGGAGCTTGCGAAGCCGAATGTCCGAAAGCAATTTCAATTTCGCACATTGCCCGCTTAAACCGCGAGTTTTTAAGTGCTAAATTCAAAGACTAAAAAGTTGAAATACAATTTGATATTAAAAAGGCTGCCATTAAAAAATTTAATGACAGCCTTTTTTTATTAGAAAGTAAAATATAATATTTAAAAATTCAATGTAGCCCCGAGTGAAACTGCTTGAACTACAGGTCCTTTTTGTGATTGAAACAAACCGAAAGGCGAATATTTTGCATACACACTCCAAGTACCATATCCTATTTGTGCCATATAATCGAGCGTAATGGGGGCAACATTTAAGCCTTTGCTTTCCACTCGGTTTTCTTTATCGCCATCAGGTTCTGTGTATTTAACTCGGTACGACGACGATGTATTTACACCTCCTACAACTCCTGCTGATACAAAAAATGTATGTTTTGTACCTAAATTATGCTGGAATTCCAACATTATTGGCACCGTAAGACTAAATACCCGTAATCGACTAAAATCATATACAACTCCAACCGGAGCATCTTGAGCACTAACTACATTATTCGTTTCGATTAAATGTTTATTCAAATCTAAATGATAATTACGCCAATTGAGCCCAAAACCTGTAGTAATACCCAAATTATTACCAATTAGTGGAACAATTTTTTCGATTGGATTGAAGTAGAATTCGTTGGATACTTCCGACTTTAATGAAACACCATTTATATTGTTCAGTACAAAGTTCGCATTTGTAATATTTGCAAATCCCCATCCTAAACCAGCCCAATGTGGTTCCATTTTAGTTTTTTTCTTTAATGGCTTATTTAAAAATGGTAAGTTGATGCCCCATTCTTCCATAACTGTCCATTTTTCGAAACTCTTTTCGTCGCTAAAAACGCCTTCATACACTGTTTTAAATTCGTTTTTATCTTTATCAATAATCTTAACTTTAATTTTACCAACACTGTCAAGTATTTGCACAGTTTTGTCCTGATATGTAAAAGTTGTATCGGTAAGTACTTCGTTCGACGCACTTGCATGTAGCAATCCAACAAGGAATGCAATAGTTGTAATAATAATTTTTTTCATTGTTTTTTATTTTTTTTTGAGAACTAACTTCAATACATCATCGGCAGTTTCGTCCGATTCTATATAAATGAGTGTAATTTTGGGTGGATTACTGCCACTTTGATTAAAAAGAATTAGCCTATTCGAATCCTCTTTGGGTGCCAATTGCAGTATTATAGCTGTGGCTTTACCATTCGAAACTACTTGCTTCACTTTTTTAGCACCAACTTCGTCTTTAGCTAAACATTTTCGAATAAAATCGCCAGCTTCGGGTATATCGCTGATGGATATGCTTTTAAAAGCGGTAAAATCATAATCTTCCAACATTTTTCCTTTTAACTCTACCATTACAACTCCTTTACGGTTGCCGTATTCGTCAAAAACTTTTCGGATTTCCAAATCCGACTGTGCTTTAGTATAAGCTCCAGCCCAAAAAGTAAGCAGGATTAGTAAGCAGTACTTTTTTATTGTTTTAATTGTTTTCATTTTCATTATTTTAATTCATCTAGTCCATTAAACACCTCGAGTTGCTGCTGAACTATTTCGCTATTATTTATTGATTTAAGCCCTTGTTCTACTTCATTATTTGTCGACGAAATTTCACGAAGTGATTTTATGGCTATTCTTTTAATTTCTGATGTATTCGTTATTTTTTTTCCATTTACAATGGCATAACCACTTCCCTGTGCGTAAACAAATGTTTGTATGGTAAATGCCGCTGTCAGTACCAAAGCCACCATAGCAGCCTGACGGATATACAAGGGAAATACAATTCTCGCTTTAGTTTGTGCAGGTTTTAAATATCCAAATATAGCTTGCTCAGCTTTGTACTTTTCGGGCAACTTGGCTTGGACCAAAAATTGTTGCAACTTTTGCTCCTCTTCAACCGTGCTTAGTCCTTCGTAATACTTTTCAATAAGTCTATCGGCCTCCGAAAAGTTAATTATTTTTGATTTAAAAAGTCTCATATATTTGTCCATTTTAGATATTCGTCGCGTACTTTCTTGCGTGCTCTGGATAGGTTTACACGCACTGCATCTACTTTTGTTCCTGTTATTTCAGCTATTTCTTCTACTTCATATTCCTCCATATCCTTCATCCTAATTATGGTTTGTTGTAAAGTGGGTAGCGATAAAATTATTTTTCGGATTAGCTCCTCTGAGCTTTTTCGTTCGAGCTGTAAATGTGGATTATCAGTCCCTGCTCTTATGTTGTACGATTCATCGAGCGATTCGGTTCTGTTTTTAGTTTTCAACCTATCCAAACAATGATTCTTTGTAACCGTCGTTGCAAAAGCCGCCACATTATCGTAATTGCCAAGCGAATCTCGCATATACCAAAGCTTAAGAAGCACTTCCTGTACGGCGTCTTCAGCATCTTGCTCATCTACCAGATATTTCTGCGCTAAGTAGAAAAGTTTATCGCGATTGGGCAAAACGGCTGCCTTAAAAATCTCCTGACTCATTTATTAGTATGACGATTGAAACATCAAAAGTATAACATTTTAGTGTAAAAAAATATTTTACATAAAAAAAACAGCTCCATTTCATTTGTAGAATGGAGCTGTTTCTATATAATAATACTGTCTTGTCCTGAAATAACGTTACACTAAAAAAAAGTTATGAAAGACAAACAAGA
>JBMOHZ010000031.1:0-14014 GCA_049317585.1 Paludibacter sp. | reverse complement strand
AGTTATGCTAGCTTTGCTTATGGGAAAGGAAAAAGGCACAATTACCGATGAATTCTATTTGAGATGTGTTCGTGAATTAGGACGAATACCTGAAAAAATTAAAAGTATTTTAGATCAAAGTGAGGCCATTTCGCAATTTGCAAAAACCTTTACGTATGCTCAAAACTTTATTTATCTAGGTCGTGGTTATAATTTCCCTGTGGCACTCGAAGGTGCTTTGAAGTTAAAGGAAATTTCATACATTCATGCTGAAGGTTATCCTGCTGCCGAAATGAAGCATGGTCCTATCGCATTGATTAGCCAGGAAATGCCTGTGGTTGTTATTGCACCAAACGTTGGAATGTATGATAAAGTAGTTAGTAATATTCAAGAAATAAAAGCACGTAAAGGTAAAATTATTTCTATAATTACTGAAGGTGATGAAGTGGTTAAGAATTTATCCGACTATTCCATTAGCATTCCCGAAACAGAAGAATGTTTAGTGCCTTTGTTGGCTGCAATACCTTTACAATTAATGGCTTATCATATAGCTGTTGTAAAAGGATGCGATGTTGACCAACCTCGAAATCTTGCCAAGTCGGTAACAGTTGAATAAATATACAAAACCCCTGCATCTGTGTTGGGGTTTTTTGTTTGAAAAAATAAAACCAATTAGTAACGGCGAATCCTAATAAAGACGAAGTCAAATAACTAAATTAAATATGTGTGGTATAGCAATGATTAGGCTTTTAAAGCCACTGGATTATTATCAACAAAAGTACGGAACTTGGCAATATGGATTGCAAAAAATGTACTTGTTGATGGAAAAACAACACAATAGAGGACAAGAAGGTGCTGGTATAGCTACTGTAAAATTAGATATGCCTCCAGGTGAGGAATATATATGGCGCGATAGGATAGAAGGTAAGAATGCGATTCAAGAAATCTTTGCAGGTGTGAATAAATCCATGCAGAAAATTGATTCGGATTTAGCTGTAGATGCTGAATATGCTAAACTGAATTTGCCTTTTGCCGGCGAATTGTATTTAGGACATTTGCGATATAGTACTACGGGTAAAAGTGGCATTTCGTATGTGCACCCATTTTTGCGTCGTCATAACTGGAAAAACCGTTCGATGGTGCTTGCAGGAAATTTTAATTTGACCAATGTTGATGAGCTTTTCGACCATCTTACACTTAAAGGTCAACATCCACGCGATAAAGGAGATACTTTTTTAATGCTTGAATCGCTTGGTTTTATGCTCGATAAAGAAGTTCAAGCGGAATATAACCGTATCCGAACTCGTTATTCGAACGATATTGTTATTACCCGAAAAATCGAAGAAAATTTAGACATTGCCTCCTTTATTCGTAAATCTGAAAAGCAATGGGATGGTGGTTATGCTATTTGTGGTATGCTTGGGCATGGCGATTCATTTGTTTTTAGAGATCCAAAAGGCATTCGTCCTGCCTTTTATTATGCCGACGATGAAATTGTAGTTGTTGCATCAGAACGACCAGTGATTCAAACAGCAATGAACCTGAAAGAGGAAGATGTAAAAGAACTCACCCCGGGCCAAGCCATGATTATTAAACGAAGTGGCGAAATCCGTTTTGATACTATCAGGGAACAAAAGGGAGAACTTAAAAAATGCTCGTTCGAACGTATTTATTTTTCACGTGGCAGCGATATCGACATTTATAAAGAACGTAAAATGTTGGGTGAATCGCTTAGTAAACCAATTTTGGAAGCCATAGGACATGACGTAGAAAATACAGTGTTTTCATTTATACCAAATACGGCCGAGGTGGCATTTTATGGAATGATTGATGGTATAAAAGCTGAGACAAAACAAGCACCAAGAGTTGAAAAAGTACTAATTAAGGACATCAAACTTCGTACTTTTATTTCGACGAATAATGAACGCGACGATTTAGCTACTCACGTTTACGATGTAACTTATGGCACAATACGTCGTGCTAAAATGGATAATTTGGTAGCAATCGACGACTCAATTGTGCGAGGTACTACCTTGAAACAGAGTATTCTGAAAATAATGAACCGCTTAGAGCCTAAAAAGATTGTAATCGTTTCGTCGTCTCCACAGGTACGTTTTCCCGATTATTATGGTATTGATATGGCTAAAATGAGCGAGTTTTGTGCATTTCGCGCTGCCATTCAATTATTGAAAGATAGAGGTATGCAATCGTTGATCGACGAGGTTTATGCAAAATCCAAAGAACAAGAAAATTTACCTAAAGAAGAAGTCGTGAATTATGTAACTGAGATTTATAAACCATTTACTCAAGATGAGGTTTCGATACAAATTGCAAAAATGCTTACCCCAGCTGATATTGATTGTCCGGTGGAATTAGTGTATCAAACTATTGAAGGTTTACATTCAGCATGTCCAAATCATACGGGCGATTGGTATTTTACTGGCGATTATCCTACACCAGGTGGTAATCGTTTAGTAAATAAAGCCTTTATTAATTATTACGAAGGTAAAGAAATCTAAGTTTATTGCATATTATAACACAGTTCAAATAAAAAACGATTTTCATCTAATTGTTGAAAATCGTTTTTATTTTTTAAGCCATTTGTATATAGCAAAAAGTACAGCCATAAGTGTTAGAATTCCCATTTCGTTACCAATTGGCAGTGGGTTGCCATTTGGATCACCTCCTGGATCTAATGGGTCATCTTCACCTGTAGTACCACGTTGCATTACGCCACCAGTATTTGTGCCAGTTGAATTTACGAGACTTCCACCTATGCCACCTCCACCTGCAAAAGTATTTGAAACTTCGGTAGATTTCCGTCCGCCAACACCAATACCCATGCTACCGCCCGATCCACTTCCACCGCCACTAGTTCTTGTTCGGCTACTTAATGTAGTAATACCTCCACCAACTACTCCCGAGCTAGATCTAATTGAAGAAGAGGTAGAAATTCCTCCCGATGAAATTGCTTTAAACGATTCTGAATTATAAGGGCTTGGAGCTGCAGAATATCCATAAGAACCATCGCTGCCAGCACTTACGCCAGACATAGCCCCAATTTGACGTTCGTAATTTACGCCTGGAGATACAGCATATCTATTCTGCTCTCTATATGCAGCATAGTGTATGTCGCCTCCTAATGGTGTATAAAGCAACAGCAATATAACACCTGAAATTATTATAAAGGACCAGATATAAATTATCTGATATTTTTTTTCCATGCGTTTTTTATTATTACAAACAGAGTCAATATACTTGGGTTAAACATAAATTAACGATAAATAGTAATGTGAAATTTGGAAATTAAGCATTTTGTAAAATTGATTTTATGTCTAAAAAATTACAAATGACTTATAATCAGTCGATTATATTTATTTTATCGACATAGCATATCACGGTGCAAAAATAATAATTAATTTTAAATAATTGTACTCATTTTAAATAAAAATGCCTATTTATAAAGTCTAACAGTTAATTCTATCAACTAAAGCCTATTTATGAATTTAATGAAATGTAAATTGTTATTTATCAAAAAGTTTCACACCAATAAGCCTGTCGTATCTACTTCCAATAGGCCGATAATATACATAAATACTATATTCATTTGTAGTTTGCCAAAAACTACCATCAATTTTTTCAATGGAAGATTTAGCATCTCCTTTTTTTAGAAACCTATATTGATAATTATAACCACCTTGCTTTAAAAGCGCTCTATGTGTATACATTCCAGCATTGAAATCATATTGCAAACGTGAATTTTCGTCAAAAAGATTGTAATACAAATCACCTCCTATATAAATTTGCCCATCAAAGTATGGCTCTTTTGCTAATAAAGTAAAATTCACATACATATAATCGCCTTCTGTGTCAATATCTGATTTTGACTCCTGGTAATTAATTACAAACTTTCCATTGGCATCAAATTCATGGTTGTAAATTTTAGATTTTTGTATAACATCCTGGCTTAGAAATGCTTCGTAATGCGGCTGCATATACTTTATTCTGTCAATACCACGGCTTGCAGCATATACCGACGAAATGTCGAAGCTGTGAAATTCATTACCACCTTCAAAAATTAATTTTTTATTATTTATAAATTGGAGCCTTTGACCATTGATAAAAGTAGGTTCCAGATTTATAACCTCATTATCATACCTATTGTTTTGTCTAACTACTACTTTTAACTCGTTTTGAGGATTTTGAACTGATACAGCATTCATATTTACATCAAAATCAATCTGCTGGTACCTTCCATTTAGTTCAATATCGGTATTCGATCGTATTTTTGGATTAATCGTAATTTTTGGTTCAATTATCGAAAAGCAAATTTGTGCAATAGGGTTTTCGGTTTTATTATCTTCGTAAATAAATACTATGTAATTCCCTGATATTTTGAAACTTATGTCGCTATTTGGTAATTCAAATTGATAGTGTGTGTATAAAAATGTAGTTGTGTTTGATAATTGTACATCCGTAATATTATTGCTGGTATATCCATTTAAATATTCGTTTGTCGATAAATTTGCCAATGTCCAGTCAGCATTACAATATATTACTTTATAACTATATGCATGAGATTCGTGCGATAATTGATCAAATTTTATTTTAAGTTTTTCATCGCTATTCAACTCTATCAGATTCGAAGAGTATTTTTCTCCAACTCTTCCAATTTGAAGAGTTTTTATACTTTGATCAAAAATTTGACTTCTGTATTTTTGAGCTTGTATTGCTTTAGGAATAGTTAAAGTGCTAACTAACAATAGTATTGTGATGATTTTTACTTGCATTTAACTCCTAATTTTTAATATGTTTGCATTTAAGCTAATTTTATAAAATCAATATCTATGCCAAAGTTACAAATATTTATTTTAATATCAATATAATACGGTGAGTCATTAGAGTTAAATCTACATTACATACTTTGAATAAAATGTAAAGTCAAATGTAATTACAACTTTTTAATAATGAATTGATATAATTCATCTGTATTGGTCACAAAATGCTTTGCACCAACCTCTTCGAGTTCCTTTTGGGGACGAAATCCCCACAATACACCAACAAAATCAACCCCCGCATTATAAGCTGTAGCAACATCAACTCCTGAATCGCCAATATATAGTACTTCCGATTTTTCAACACCAGCATTGGTGATAATTTCGTTCAAAATGGCCGGGTTAGGTTTTGGCGCATGGCCTTCGCGTTGACCAAAGACATCACTGAAAACAATTTCTGGGAAAAAGCGAGTAGCTAAATCAATGGTTGCAGCATGAAATTTATTCGAAGCTATCGCAAGTTTATAATTTGCGTCATAGAGCTTATTTAGTAAGGAATTAATGCCATGATATGCTTGAGTAAAATCATCCGAATGCGCATTGTAATGGCGAATAAACTCCACTTTAAGCATAGCGATATCATCGGCCGAACGTTTGTGAGCCGGCAAAGCTCTTTCGAGTAATATATTTACGCCATTACCTATGAAAAAACGATACTCATCTGTATTATGTGTTGGAAAATTAAAATGTTCTAACGCAAAATTTACGCTATTAGCCAAATCATGAATGGTGTCGAGTAGGGTGCCATCCAAATCAAAAATCAATAATTTATACATGAAGTTTTATGTGTTTTTACACCACAAAGATAATTCAATTAACGTGATATTAATTGTATTTAGAGTAGCTGTAAACGCAATTAAATTTTGTTTAACACAGTAAAAGGTTGTTTGTGTATATTTTTTTGTATTTTTGTCAGCCTTAAATTAATGAGGTTGAATTTATGATGTTTGTTTCGCATTAAATTATAAATTTATTACCAAAACGTAAATTAAGTATTATGTCAAAAATTTCAATTATTGCTGCAGTTGCCGACAATTATGCGATTGGGAAATCGAATAAGTTGCCTTGGCACTTACCTGCTGATTTAAAGCATTTTAAATCACTTACTACTGGATCGGCCGTGGTAATGGGAAAACGAACATTTGAAAGTTTACCAAATGGACCATTACCTAATCGTAAAAACATTGTGCTGTCGTCTATGATGAGCGAAGGCGTTACCGAAGGGTATTATGAGGCAAATTCAATTGAGGATGCCCTGGAATTATGTGATAACGAAAAAGAAGTTTTCATAATTGGTGGCGGTGCGGTTTACAAACAATCCATGGAAGTTGCTGATTTAATGTATATTACTTGGGTTCATGCTGAATTTGCTGCCGATGCTTTTTTCCCAACAATTGATTTTGAAAAATGGACGGAAGTGAATCGTGAAGATTTTGAACCAGACGAAAAAAACCAATATTCCTATTCGTTTGTGACCTACGAAAAAAAATAAAACTATAGATATAACAATAAAACACACACAAGCATGAGCTATTTATTTAAACCTAAGGGATATCAACCGTTGCTTGATTTACAGCAAACGGAACTTGGTATAACAAAAATCAAAGACTTTTTTCAGTCAAACCTTTCGTCAGAATTGCGGTTACGCCGTGTAACGGCTCCTCTATTTGTACTGCGCGGAACAGGTATAAACGATGACTTGAATGGCACTGAGCGTGCTGTAAATTTTCCTATTATGGATATGGGCGATGTACGTGCCGAAGTGGTTCATTCACTTGCCAAATGGAAACGCCTCACATTGGCAGATTACAATATCGAAAACGGTTACGGAATTTACACCGATATGAATGCTATTCGTGCTGATGAAGAACTTGGAAATTTGCACTCGTTGTATGTTGATCAATGGGATTGGGAACGTGTAATGACAGCCGATGAGCGAAATATTGACTTCTTGAAAATGATTGTTCGTAAAATTTATGCTTCGTTTCTTCGTACCGAATATAATGTGTCGGAAAGTTTTCCTCAAATTAAACCTTGGTTGCCTGAGGATATAACTTTTATTCATGCCGAAGAACTGCGTCAACTTTACCCAACTTTGACTTCGAAAGAGCGTGAAACTGCGTTTGTAAAAAAACACAAAGCTGTTTTTGTTATTGGTATTGGTGGTGCACTGGGCGATGGACAGAAACATGATGGACGAGCTCCAGATTATGATGATTGGTCAACAATTGCTGAGAATGGACTTCCGGGTTTAAATGGCGATATTTTGCTTTGGAATCCCGTTTTGGAAATGGCTTTTGAAGTATCTTCAATGGGAATTCGTGTTGATAAAACGGCATTGCTTCGTCAGCTCGAAATAGAAGGGAAAAACGAACGTTTAGAAATGTATTTTCACAAACGCTTAGTCGAAGGTACTTTACCTCTTTCAATTGGTGGTGGTATTGGTCAATCGCGCCTTTGTATGTTCTTCCTGCGTAAAGCCCACATTGGCGAAATTCAGGCAAGCCTTTGGCCTGATGCAATGCGTACAGAATGTGCCGAAAATAACATTCCATTAATTTAATAAAACAAAGATTCCCGAACAATTTGCTCGGGATTCTTTGTTTTTATTTAACCACAATTGCCTTTAAGTTATTATTCCGTATTTGAATTCCAATTTCGGAACCTGCTTTTGAAAATGCAGTTTGTACATATCCCATTCCAATTCCTGTTTTTGTGCCAGGTATCATACATCCCGAAGTGACTTGGCCAATTACTTCGCCATTTAAATCAGTTATGTCGTAACCGTGACGAGGAATTCCCCTTTCTGTCAATTCAAATCGAACTAATTTGCGATTTACACCTGCAGCTTTTTGGTTTTCTAAAAGCGTTCTGTCAATAAAATTTTTACCGTCAGTAAATTTTGTAATCCATCCCAAACCTGCTTCTATTGGCGATGTTGTGTCGTCGATGTCATTTCCATACAAGCAAAAACCTTTTTCCAATCGCAGCGTATCGCGTGCACCTAGCCCAATTGGTTTTATGCCATAAGTTTCACCTGCTTCAAACAGCGCATTCCAAATTTTATCAGCAAATTTTGGATAAAAATACAATTCAAAACCTCCTGCACCCGTATAGCCTGTATTCGATAATATCACTTCGTCGACACCTGCAAAGTCACCCGTTTTAAATCCATAATAAGGAATTTCGGATAAATTAATCGAGGTCAATTTTTGCATTACTTCTAAGGCTTTTGGACCTTGAATTGCCAATTGCGCCATCCAATCCGAAGCATTTTCGAGTTCAGCACCCTCAGTATTATTTTTCACACACCAATTCCAATCCTTTTCAATATTCGAAGCATTAACTACCAATAGGTATTTCTCAAATTCGTAATGGTAAACTAATATATCATCCACAATGCCACCCTTGCCATTTGGGAAACAGGAATATTGAATTTTACCAACCGTTAAAGCCGATACATCGTTCGACGTAATTTTTTGCAAAAAAGCCAAAGCATTTGGTCCTTTCACCCAAAATTCACCCATGTGCGATACATCAAAAACACCAACATCTGTGCGAACTGTGATGTGTTCTGCTGTAATGCCTGTAGGGTATTCAATAGGCATATTATAACCAGCAAATTCGTGCATTTTTGCTCCTAGAGCAATGTGTTTTTCAGTAAAAGGAGTTGTTTTCATTAATATAATTTTTGTAACGTCAATAGGAGGTGCAAAGGTAGAAAACTTATTCGTATTAAAAAATATTTGGGAGAGCCTTTCTACCAAATACGCAACCCAACGTGAACAAAACCTAGCCATCACTTTGCCAAAACGTCGGCATGGTTCTAATTAGGTCTTATTAGAATTGAATTGCTGAAATACTAGCATTAATTCTCCCCATTGTTGATAACTTCTTAGCCTAAGTTGGTGTGCTTCCAAAAAAAACTGTATATCTTTATCAAATTAAAAATATCATTTTTAATTTTGTTTAATTAGTTGATTGTCAGATTATCATATATGGATACTTTTGTACATTTACATGTTCACTCTTATTTTTCTATTCTCGATGGTATGTCGAGTATTTCGGGTTTGGTTGATAAAGCTTCCAAATCGGGGATGCATTCCATTGCTCTTACCGACCACGGTAATATGTTTGGTGTAAAAGAATTTTTTAATTATACCAAAAAGAAAAATTCGAAGTTAAAGGACCAGATAAAATCCTTGGAAAAAGAACTTGCTGCCGAAGGGATTACCGAAGAACGTAAGGCCGAAATTGAACGAGAGATAGCCGACATAAAATCGCATTTTTTTAAGCCAATTCTTGGTTGTGAGGCTTATGTGGCACGAAGAGACCATAAAATGAAGGACTCGCAAGAAGATCGAAGCGGTTACCATTTGGTGCTATTGGCTAAAAACAAAATAGGATATCGTAATTTGTGTAAGTTGGTGTCGCATGGTTGGGTGGATGGTTTTTATTACCGACCGCGAATCGATCACGATTTGCTTATGCAGTACAGCGAAGGACTTATCGCTTCGTCGGCTTGCTTAGGTGGCGAGATTCACAAAAAAGTGGAAACAGGCAATATGGATGCTGCCGAAGAGGCTGTATTGTGGTACAAACAAGTATTTGGCGACGACTTTTACATTGAACTACAACGCCATAAAACCGATAAACCCAATGCTGATTACGAATGTTTCGAAAAACAACAGCGTCAGAATCAGGAATTAATAAGGCTAGCCCGCAAAACAAACACCAAGTTGCTGGCTACTAACGATGTGCATTTTGTTGAAGAGGAGCATGGCGAAGCACACGAACGTTTGATTTGCTTGAGCACGGGCAAAGATTTGGATGACCCATCGCGCATGCGCTATACCAAACAGGAATGGTTGAAAACGCCGGAACAAATGCTTCAGATTTTTGCAGATGTGCCCGAAGCGCTCGAAAATTCGGTGGAGATAGCCAATAAAGTGGAGTTCTACGATATTGATTCGGGTCCTATGATGCCTGTGTTTCCTATTCCAACTGATTTTGCAACTGAGGAGCAATATAAGCTTTTGTTCGATGAGGCCAAGCTACGCGAAGAGTTTGGCAAAGGTTTTAATGACCTTGGTGGTTACGATAAAGTAATCCGTGTAAAACTCGAAGCCGATTATTTAGGAAAGTTAGCATTCGAAGGTGCTACAAAACGCTATGGCAATGAACTTACAGATGAACAAAAGGAACGAATTGATTTTGAATTGAATGTAATGAAAACCATGGGTTTTCCGGGTTATTTTCTTATTGTGCAGGATTTTATCGCCAATGCACGCGCCATGGGAGTATCAGTTGGGCCTGGACGTGGTTCAGCAGCAGGTTCAGTTGTAGCATATTGTTTGCGCATAACTGATATTGACCCACTTAAATACGATTTGCTGTTTGAGCGTTTTCTGAATCCAGATCGTATATCTATGCCCGATATTGATATAGATTTTGATGATGATGGACGTGGACAAGTGCTTCGTTGGGTAACTGATAAATATGGAAAAGAACGTGTGGCTCAAATTGTTACTTATGGAACAATGGCCACAAAATCGTCTATTAAAGATGTAGCACGTGTGCAACGCTTACCACTTTCGGAAGCTGATAGGTTGACAAAACTGATACCCGATAAGTTCCCTGAAGGTGCCGATGGAAAATCGCCCAAAGTAAATATTGCCAATTGCTTAAAATATGTGCCTGAATTGCAACAAGCGCGCAATTCAACAGATTTGAATTTGTCGAACACACTTAAATATGCCGAAATGCTCGAAGGTACAGTGCGCCAAACGGGTGTGCATGCTTGCGGTGTAATTATTGGTGCCGACGATTTAACCAATTTAGTACCCCTAAGTACTGCTGTCGACAAAGAAACAAATACCAATATTTTAGTAACTCAATACGAAGGCTCTGTAATTGAAGAAATTGGCTTGATAAAAATGGACTTTTTGGGTCTTAAAACTTTGTCGATTATTAAAGAAGCGCTTTCAAATATTCGCAAATCAAAAGGCATTGAATTAGATATTGATACCATTCCAATTGACGATCAGCTTACCTACGAAGTGTTTAGCAAAGGAGCCACGGTCGGTACATTTCAGTTTGAGTCGGCGGGCATGCAAAAACACTTACAAGCACTACAACCTACTCAGTTCGAAGATCTTATAGCTATGAATGCGTTGTATCGTCCAGGTCCAATGCAGTATATACCACAGTTTGTAAACCGCAAGCATGGTCGCGAAAAGATTGAATATCCTTTTCCAATTATGGAGAAGCGTTTGAAAGATACCTACGGCATTACGGTGTATCAAGAACAGGTCATGCTTCTGAGTAGGGATTTGGCTGGCTTTACGCGTGGTCAGAGCGACGAGCTACGTAAGGCTATGGGTAAAAAGTTGGTTGATAAAATGCAGGACCTGCGTGTTAAATTTATGGCTGGTTGCGAAAAAAATGGCTTTGGTCCTAAGCAAAAATTAGAACAGATTTGGTCCGATTGGGCTGAGTTTGCAAAATACGCATTTAATAAATCGCATGCCACCTGTTATTCGTGGATTGCATACCAAACTGCTTATCTCAAAGCGCATTATCCGGCTGAGTTTATGGCTGCCAACTTAACACGCAACCGCGACGACATAGCGGAGGTTGGTAAGTTTATGGACGAGTGTAAATCCATGGGAATGCATGTGCTTTGTCCGGATGTAAACGAGAGCGATTTAACTTTTACAGTAAATCACGAAGGTAATATTCGCTTTGGATTAGGAGGTGTGAAAGGAGTAGGAGAGAATGCTGTAATTGCAATTGTTGATGAACGCAAGCGAAATGGTCGTTACAAAAGCGTTTTCGACTTTATGGAACGTGTAAACCTTACATCTTGTAATAAACGTACCATCGAAAGTTTGGCTCTATGTGGCGCTTTTGATAGCTTTAGCGACATTAAGCGAGAGCAATTTATGGCTTATAATACCAAATCGGAATTGGTGCTCGATACCATTATCCGCTACGGAAACCGCTATCAGGCCGATATGGCTATGAGTAAAAATTCGCTTTTTGGTGGAGGCGATGCCATTGAAATAACAAAACCCGAAATTCCGTATGCACCCGAATGGTCGCCACTCGAACGCTTAAATAAAGAGCGCGATTTGATTGGTATGTTCCTTTCGGCGCATCCACTCGATGAGTTTGAACTCGAAATAAATCATATTTGTAATACTACAACCAGCGATTTAAAAGATTTACCTCCTTTGCAAGGAAAGCAATTACGCATAGGTGGCATGGTAACCAACACACGTATAGGTACTTCGAAGGCGGGCAATCCCTATGGAATTTTTTCGCTCGAAGACTATGCCGGTGCTTTCGAATTTGCGCTTTTTGGGCAAAACTTTGTGGAGTATAATAAATATATGTTCAAGGATTTGTATTTGTATATCAATGCTATAGTGCAAGAAAAAGGAGCCGATTATAAATTCAAAAAACCTTCGGACCCAAATGAGCCTAAGGTGTTGGAACTTAAAATTCAGAAAATTGAATTGTTTCGTGAGATAAAAGATAAGTTAATTGATAAATTAACCCTTAACATACCACTTCAACATGTTGATGAAGAACTTACAACTATTTTGAGTTCCATAGTTTTGGAAAATAAAGGCAATGTAAATCTATATGTTAACATACTGGATGACCTTTCGCCACAACGGGTAAAGTTATTTTCGCGTCAACATAGGTTGAGCTTAAATACCGATATTTATAAAAAAATAAAACGATTGCAGCAAGAGGGTATTTTAGAATATCAAATTAATTAAATTACAATAGATTTTTTCGATAACTATATTGTAGTAGATTTTGAAAGAATTTAGCAAAAATGTATTTATTATTTGAGTTTGATTGTTAACTTTGCAGTCGAATTAAAACAAGGTTAAAGTAAGTGTATTTGTTTCGATAGATTTGTGTAAATTATTAATTTTAAAATAGATAAAAAATGGCTTTACAATTAACAGATGGAAACATCAAAGAAATTATTAATAGTGGAAAACCTGTTGTAATTGATTTTTGGGCTGAATGGTGTGGACCATGTCGCATGGTAGGACCAATTGTAGAAGAATTAGCTAAAGAGTACGAAGGAAAAGTAGTAATTGGAAAAATGGATGTTGACGAAAATGTGGATACCCCACAAGAATATGGCATTCGCAATATACCTACTATTCTTTTCTTTAAAGATGGGAAAGTTGTTGACAAACAAATTGGTGCTACTCAAAAGGCAGTTTTAGCTGCCAAAATTGAAGCCCTTTTGTAATTCAAAAATAAATAGCAAAAAAGAGCTAAATTGCATATCAATATAATGCGATTTAGCTCTTTTTATTGCTTTCTATTTTGGACTTGAACTAAAAAATAGTTTAGTAAACTCCTATAATTTTACCAGCACCGGCATATTTTACGCCTTCAATTACGCCACCAAAGCCAACATTTCCAAATTCAATACCCATACTAAGTATATAGGTCAAATCTTCACGATCTTTTTTGTAATATCGTTCATCGTACTGAATTTCAAATAGCTGCTCAGCAAGTTTGTCATTAGTAGATAGCCATTCTGAACTTTTCGAAATTCCCAAACCCGATGCCCAAGCATGTCTCGGAATATATTTGTTAAAAACTAGGTTAGGATCATAATAGTAATCCGAAATGATTCCAAAGCAAAATATTATTCTAAAATAGGGCAACTTACGCACATTGAGTAGTTCTCTCGAAGTGTTAAATGCAGGAAGCTGGAGAGATTATATTTTTGTTTTAAGTTTCAGATTCAAACTCTGAGTTTTCTTTTTCAATTCTGTATTTTTAGTGTTTGTTTCAATAAAAACCACTTTATCAGTAGTGTTTTTAATTTGAAAATCAATAATTTTGATAGCTTTCTAATATTTTAGTCAACATGTTGTGTCATTTAGTGTAAATAAATTATCATTTAGTGTATTACTATATCGAATTTCAACCTATATATTTGTAAAATTATTTCAATAGTTTTTCTTCACCATATATTCAATTCTGAAATATTTAATAAAATATATTTTATTGACATTTATAATTAAGCAACTTTAAATTAAATTTTAAAACAAACATCATGAAAAAAATTACTTTTATTTTAGCACTAATGTGCAGTCTTTCGGCGTTTTCTACGCGTTATTTAGTGCAAGGCACTACTGGTACCAACACGTGGCGTA
>JBMOHZ010000030.1:0-14094 GCA_049317585.1 Paludibacter sp. | reverse complement strand
TGTCTAGCCAATATTGATACCATTTCGATTCGATGTCAGTGGGATTTTACTTACTTGCGAGTTCCATTTTCTTTATTTACGATTTAACTATTTACGATTTACTACTGAATACAACTTATTCAACCAATTATATTTCAACACAATACATTTAAATTATTGAGAAATACTAAGAATGCAAAGATAAAAAAAATTAAGGGTATTTGAAAACCATTTTTTTAGCTATTTTTGTAAAAGTAAAAATACACGCCAAACCAATGTATATATCTACCAAAAGAATAATTCAATTTATTTTTATAATGCTGATTATCAGCGTTAATGCTCAAAGCCAAATCGTTGACAAAAAAATGTCGGTTGGTTTTCGTACAGCTCAGAATCGCTCGATTGATGTTTTAATTATACATTCGGTTTTCAATAATTCAGGTGGCGATTTTTATGATATTGACTTAATAATAAAACAGTTTTCGAAATATGGAGTCAGTTCACATTATCTAATTGGGTGTGATGGTGTAATCTATCGTCTTGTAGATGAGAACAATGTAGCATATCATGCCGGAAAAAGCAGTTTACCTGATGGTAGAACGGCTGTAAATAGCTGCTCGTTGGGAATTGAATTAGTATGTTCCTTCACTGAATCGGTTACGGAAATGCAACTAGAATCGCTTGTAAAACTCACAAAGGATTTACAAGCTCGTTATAAGCTAAAATATATACTACGGCATTCCGACATTGCGCCAGACAGAAAAACTGACCCTTGGAATTTTGATTGGGAACATTTCAATCAAATATTAGAAATAAATACGAAACAACTAAAATAAAATTATTTTTTTTGTAAACAATTCCTTAGTTGATTGAATTTTCACAATGTAAATACCTTTTGTAAATATCGGAATTGTAGTTTCAGTTTGTAGAAGTGTTGATTTACTATAAACACAAGCACCCGATAGATTAAAAACTGATATCGAGGCATTTTCAACTACATTCTTAATTGTCAAATAGTTAGACGACACCAAAACAATAGGTTCATTTGTATTTAGCTTTGTAACACTTGCCGACATCAAGGTTTTTTGCTCCACAGTTTCAGAATAATTGGAAGTACTATTTCCATTTTTCGATTGCACACGATATTTGTAAATCGTATTTGGTTCAAGTGCTGTGACCAAAAAATAATTGGCAGTTACCGCAGCATTTTTCATCACAAAAACTGTATCTTGCTTACCATAAGTGGCTTGAACATCATCGATTGACATATTACCTGAAGATTTGTTATATGAAAATCTAAACTGTTGGAAATTTTGTTCTGAAGTAAAGTTAAAAAGTGGATTATTTCTCGAAGTATTTACATAAGGGTAATTTGCAATATGATTCCATTGTCCATTTTGAAATCCTTCGAGTAAAAGCGACGAACCGGTACCTGTAGAAGCAAATTTATACATAAAAGTGAATTTTGTAACGGGCGAACCATAGTTTTTGGTCATTAACCAAGAACCAGAGGTATTCAACTGTATTGAAGGTGCTGCAACACCTGAACTTGTAGCAGAAGTATAAGTTGTAATCGAATTACCACTCCAACCATTTGGCAGTGGTGTTCCACCTGCTCCTACAGCATCAAAACCTTCTGTTTCAGTTTTATCGGCAGAGCCTTCCGTCGTAAAAACATCAATTAAATAACCATCAGCAAATAATTCTTCTTCCCAATTGGCTTTAAAACTTGTTGACGTAATTTCGTCGGGTTTCATTACAATTGGAGCTGCGAGAGTTGACGTATGTAATTGCATAGTATTGAGTGCCTCAATATTTCCACTGGATTTTAAAGCTTCTACTGAATAGGTATATTCCGTATTCGGTTGTAAATTTGTAATTTCATATTCAGTTACTTTACCAACCAAGTCGTTTTTTAAATACACAGGAGCAGAAGTCTGAAATGCCATTGCGTGTGTACCGATAAAAGCTACCGAATCATTTGGCAACACATTCCATTCATTTTTATTATAAATTGAGAATGGGTGAGTTACTGTATTTTTGCGCTGCAAGGTTACATCGAGTCCCCAAATTACATTGGCTCCAGCATTTGCTTCGCCCACCATGTCGATTATCATGCCGCTGCGGGTTAAGCAGATAGCATCATTTCCGTTGACCTGTATAATTGAGTCATTTAATAGATTTGCTCTTTGTAATAATGTGCTATTCGTAGCAGTACGATTAACAATAGTATAAGTTTTGTTATTTTGCAGTTGTCCGCTTAGCGGCAAAACCACACCAAAAGCACCATCGCCATTCGATTGTTTGCGGAGAGCGTATTTCGATAAATCTACCGTTTTCCCTGTTCCATTATAAATCTCAATAGCTTTGTTATAACTTGAACCTTCTACATAAGTTGAAATAATTAAATCTCCCGCTTTGGAAGCGGGTTGAAAAACTTTTATCCTATAATCAGTAGCTGTTGGGTCCGAAATCCATTGTAGCATGCCTCCAATAGGATTAATATGGCTTGGTTCGAGTAATACAAAATCGGGTGAAGCACTCGCTTTGATGGGTATACTAATATTTTCAATTAACCCACCACCCGATATTATTAGCGTATCGCGTATGGAGCTAGCAGTAAGCGGTGAATAAACCACATTTACATCCACACCAGTTAAAATCTCGTTGGCCGATAAAATATTGTTTGTTAATTGTATAGCTGCAGTATTGTTTTTAACTGATAATGTAGCATTTCCAACAATATTAATGCCCTCAATATGTAAAATTTGAGTACGAGTATCATTCGTCATGATAAATCCAAAATCAATATTTGTTCCACGTTTGGGGCTTATTAGGTAAGCTTGCGTCTCCACAGGAAAAGGATATATTTTTGTAGTATCGGCACTCCAAATATATTCGGCCAATGCAGGATAATCAATAAAAGGATTGCGATTATTCTGAATTTTGTAAATCGTTTCGTTGCGTGTCAATTCTTTTGTGCTTACCGGATCTTGACGATGCCATTTTAGCAATAAATCAATCGCCCAAGGTTTCCAAACAGGATATGAATTGTTATTCATCATCGGTGATTGCCAAAGCGGAGCTAGCTCCTGGTAGATGGTTGATATATAGAAATATGAACGTGCAAAATCACCTTTAAATTCATCGGCAGGTTCAAAACAATTGTCGGTATATGAAGTTCCAAAGCCATTTTTACCAATTTTAGTTAAACCGTTATCCAAAGTTGGAACTCCAGTAACTTCGCCTAAGGGCAGGTTGCTTTTTGTCATATTAGTCACCTCATCGGCCGGATACAAATGAAACAAGTCTTTATAAGCCATGTTTTCATGTGTTCCCCACCAACTTTTAGGCAACGAGTGTTCAATGTGCATTCCATTTACCGCCGAAAAACTTGTTTGTTTACGAACTATTGTTGAGTACATATCCACCACTGTTGAATCGCTTCGGCGGTCGGTCAAAAAAAAACCTTCCCACGTAAATCCAGGGCCGCTACCATATTCGAGCACCCGCATGGGCGTCGATACGTTTTTCAGTGCGGTTTTCAATTCGCTTTTCGATTTGTTTTTTGCAAAATGATAATAACCTGCTGGTACCATTGCCGAAGACAACAGGCTTACAACTAACAGTGTAGATACAAATAAAACATTAAAAAAGCGGGGGTAGATTTTCATTATTTTATATTATTCGAGCCAGCGTTTGGTAATATCACCATAAGCATCGATCCTCCGATCGCGGAAAAAAGGCCACATTCGTCGTACTTCTTCTGTACGATTCAAATCAATGTCCAACACTATATTCTCTTCATTATTGTTCGAAGCGCTGGAAATTATTTCGCCTTGTGGACCTACCACAAAACTAGAACCCCAAAACTGAATTCCATTTGTAACACCCGAAGGATCAGGCTCATACCCAACACGATTACAAGAAATCACATGCAATCCGTTTGCAATGGCATGTCCGCGTTGCACGGTAATCCAAGCTTCAGTTTGACGTTTTTTTTCGGCTTCAGTATCAGTACTCTCCCACCCTATAGCAGTTGGATATATCAAAAGTTCAGCACCAGCCATAGCCATAAGTCGCGCTGCCTCGGGATACCACTGATCCCAACAAATCAATACACCAAGTTTACCAACTGATGTTTGAATAGGTTCAAAACCCAAATCGCCAGGTGTAAAATAAAACTTTTCGTAATAGGCTGGGTCGTCAGGAATATGCATTTTGCGGTATTTACCAGCAATAGTTCCATCTTTTTCGATGACAACTGCTGTATTGTGATGCAAGCCCGGAGCACGTTTTTCGAACAGCGAAAGTACAATAACAACACCTAATTCTTTTGCAAGCAAACCAAAAGATTGAGTAGATGGGCCTGGAATAGTTTCAGATTGCTCAAATACAGCAGGATCTTCGGTTTGACAAAAATACAATCCGTTGTGCAATTCTTGTAAAACAATAAGTTCAGCACCTTGCAAGGCACAATCACGAATATTCAGTTCCAGTTTTGCAATATTTTTGGCACTTTCAGCCGTATTTGATTGTTGAACTAATGCTATTTTCATTTCAATATAATGTCTTTAATCTTGTTTCTTGGCTCTTGATTCTATTTCGGATATTGCATCGTTACACAGTGCAAAGATCCATGTTGTTTGATAAGTGCATTGCAATCAATTCCAATAATTTCTCTATCAGGAAATGCTTTTTGCAATTGGTCTATGGCAATTTGGTCTTTAGGCGAATTATAAGTGGGCACTAAAACAGCACCATTAATAATTAAAAAATTAGCATAAGTTGCCGGCAAACGTTCCCCCTCAAAGTAAACCTCATCGGCCATTGGTAGCGGAATAAGGCGATAATATCTACCCTCGAGTGTTTTAAACAGTCGAAGCTCTTTTTTCATTCGTTTTAATTCACGATAATGCTCATCCGCTTCATCGTCGCATTTTATATATGCAATTGTACTTTTATCGCAAAACCGCACCAACGTATCAATATGACTATCTGTATCGTCGCCAACTAAATAACCGTGCTCCAACCATAAAACGCGTTGCAACCCAAAACAATTTATCAAATACTCTTCCATATCGTCCTGCGATAAATTATTGCGGTTGTTCGACAGCAAACATTCAGTAGTTGTAAGTAAAGTACCCTCACCATCCGACTCAATACTACCACCTTCGAGTATAAAATTAAAGCAATTTCGGTGCAATGATTCACCAAAAATGCCTGCCATATACAGTTTACGAGTAATCATATTATCATGATTTGCTGCAAACTTCATCCCCCATCCATTAAAAGTAAAATCGTAAATTACAGCTTTTCCATCTTCAAAAACCGTTATCCCTCCATGGTCTCGTGCCCAAGTATCGTTGGTTGGCATTTCGGCAAATGTAATTTGTTCCAATTCCTGTTCAGTAAAAAAAGGCTCAACATCCTCACTATCAACGCAGACAATTAAAAGATTCTCGAATTTTAGAATAGCACGGGCAATATTTACAAAACATTGATTCACCTCATCGAGCATATCAGCCCAATCGGTATCAGCATGAGGCCATGTAAGTTGCACAAATTCCTGTTCGGCCCATTCGGCAGGTAATATTTTAATTTGGGGAGTATTCATTAAGTGCAAAAATACAAAAAAATAAACTACGAATTAATCTAATTGCACGAATTATACGAATTTTTAATTAGAAAATTACAAATATGCTTCTTAAACCAATAAATGCATTACAAAGCATGTATGTTATTTTTGCACCAAATTGTGAATATGGTTCATTGGACTTATTCAATTTTGACAAACTTTTTCTGTTTTTTATCGTAATTAAAAACCTCTCCGGTTTCAATTATATAATACCAACCTAAAATATCTAATTCGCCAGCTTCGAATTTTTGAGCAATATATGGATAGGAAAGTAGATGATTCATTTGCTCCACTATATTAAGTTGCTCAGTCATCCATTCCCGAATTGATACATTTGCAATTCGAAGATTATTCATTTTGGTGCGAACATTCTTTGCCAATTCGAGCCATTTGGTGGTATGTGGTATTTTAGCCGCCATTGCATCGTCCATAAACAATGCATTACAACCACCACAATTCGAATGCCCACAAATAAGTATTGTTTTGACATTCAAAATATTAATAGAATATTCAATTGCCGAAGTTGTTGCTAAAAATTCATCCGATTCGCGATATGGTGGCACCAAATTAGCAATATTACGAATTACAAAAAGTTCGCCCGGCAAAGTTTTAGTAATTAAATTTGGAACTACGCGTGAGTCCGAACAGCCTATAAAAAGCGTATGTGGTGATTGTGAACGACCAATTTTCTCGAACAATTCCTGATGTTCCAAAAAGTCACTGGTATTAAAATCTTTTACTCCTTCAAAAAGCGATTGCATAATATTCTGTTTTTTATCAATTGAAACAATAAAAACAGACTTTATGTTCGGAAAGGAAGTCTATTTTTGAATACTTTCAACGGATTTTTTGGCTAATTCAATCACTTCAAGATTTTGAATGGTTTCTCCATCAATTTCGAAACGTATTAGTGTTTGGACTTTATGAAATCCATATTTTCCGGCTGCACCAGGATTTATATATAAGAGTTGAAGGGTTTTATCAAATTGTACTTTGAGAATGTGCGAGTGTCCACAAACAAAAAGTTTAGGTGGTTGCTGATAAATGGCAGGACGGACAAGTGAATCGTATTTTCCAGGATAACCACCAATATGAGTGAGCCATACTTTTACCCCTTCGCACATAAAACGGTTGTGTTGCGGCCATAACGTGCGCAATTCGTAGCTATCAATATTGCCCCAAACAGCTCGTAATGGCTTAAAATTTTGCAGTTTATTTATTACATCGAGCGAACCAATATCGCCAGCATGCCATATTTCATCACAATTAGCAAAATGCTCAAATACACGTTCGTCGAGCATTCCGTGAGTGTCGGAAAGTAAGCCAATTCGGGTCATATATTTAAAACTTGCCATTTATCCCGATTCATATATCAGGATGGGTTTGAGGCAGATTTCTCAAAAGCAAGCATTTTCTTTTTCACTTCCAATCCCCACCTATAGCCACCCAAGGTTCCATCGGTGCGAATAACACGGTGACAGGGAATAAGATAAGCAACAGGATTAGCGCCTACAGCAGTTCCTACAGCACGTACGGCTTTTGGTTTGCCTATTATTTCGGCAATATCAGCATAAGTTGTAGTTGTATTGGATGCAATCTGATTTAAAGTTTCCCATACTTTCATTTGAAATTCGGTACCTTCGAGGTAAAGTTGTGGACGTTCATTTTGTTCGAAAATCTGTTGTGCCAACTGACTAGCTCTTCTATCATTCTGAATAAATTTATTTCCTTTAAATCTATCTTCAAACATTTCGAACTCATATTCAGCATTATCAAAAAATGACAACTGACAAATTTTATTTTCGAACCAAGCAATAAAACACTTACCAAAAGGACTTTCAGCAAATCCATACGAAATTTCAATTCCTGTAATCTTCATAAGTAAAAAACTTTTGCACAAATATACTCATTTATTTTCGGAATAACACTCTGAAAGCCTCCTCCACTTTTTTTACCATTACAATTTCCATGTTTATTTTACCGATATTCAATGCTTTAACATTAAAATCGGGAATAATCATTTTAGTAAATCCAAGTTTTTCGGCTTCTAAAATGCGCTGTTCAATACGATTTATTGGTCGTATTTCGCCCGACAAACCCACTTCGCCAGCCATACATACTTGTTTTTCGATAGCAATATCAACGTTCGACGAAAGAATAGCCGAAATAACAGCCAAGTCAATTGCAGGATCGTTAATTTTCAGGCCACCAGCAATATTCAAAAAAACATCTTTTTGAGCCAATTTAAAACCGGCACGTTTTTCGAGTACGGCAAGCAACATATTCAACCTTCGAAGGTCAAAACCTGTACACGACCGCTGCGGAGTACCATAAGCAGCCGAACTAACCAAAGCTTGCGTTTCGATTAAAAACGGACGAACACCTTCGATGGCCGAAGCTATTGCCACGCCACTCAACCCTTCATGGTTTTGCGAAAGCAGTAATTCGGATGGATTATTTACTTCGCGTAAACCATTTTGTTGCATTTCAAAAATTCCAAGTTCCGAAGTACTTCCAAAGCGATTTTTAATACTACGTAAAATGCGATACATATAATGCTGATCGCCTTCGAACTGCAAAACTGTATCTACAATATGCTCCAACACTTTTGGCCCGGCAATGCTACCTTCTTTGTTGATATGGCCAATAAGTAAAACGGGTGTTCCACTTGTTTTGCAAAATTTGAGTAAATGTGCAGCACATTCGCGTACTTGTGACACCGAACCCGGCGACGACTCAATTAACTCTGTCGAAACCGTTTGTATGGAGTCAACAATGACTATATCGGGGTTAATATTCTGAATATGAACAAATATTTGTTCCAACGAAGTTTCGCTAACAATATAACAATCGGGATTGTCGTATTTAAGTCGTTCGGCACGCAGTTTCAACTGCTTCACACTCTCCTCGCCCGATACATACAATGTACGTTTGTTTTTAAGATTAAGTACCACCTGAAGTACCAGTGTAGACTTGCCTATGCCAGGCTCACCGCCAATTAGCACCAACGATCCTGGGACCAAGCCACCTCCCAACACACGATTCAACTCTCCACTCGAAGTATCAAATCGGCTTTCTTCCGAGGTTTCCACTTCGTCAAGTCTAATTGGTTTTTGTTTCGTAATTTCGAGCCCACCTAAATTTATTTTGGGCGAATTATCCTTGCTAATAATTTCCTCCACATACGAATTCCACTCACCACACGACGGGCATTTGCCAATCCATTTTGGCGATTCAGCTCCGCAGTTTTGACATATATATACCGATTTTGTTTTAGCCATACACTTGATTGAAAAATTTAAAACTCGATTACAAAAATACCATTTTATTTTATAGAAAACGAATGAAATGCTGATAATACTAATTTTTTACTAAAAAACGCGAACCAGAATTTAATCCGATTCGCGTTTTTATGTAGGAATTATACATTAATAATTTTGTGTTAGCTATTATATTGATTCATCAACGTGTTCACTTCGTCATTTACCATTTGAGCAAAATCAGCTACTTTCATAGAGCCTTTGTCACCATCACCTTGCTTACGAACGGCCACTTCACCATTTTCAGCTTCTTTTTCGCCTACAATAAGCATAAAAGGTATGCGTTTCAATTCGTTATCGCGAATTTTACGACCAATTTTTTCGTTACGATCGTCCACTTGTACACGCACATCCTGCGAGTTAAGTTGCTTGGCCACTTCGAATGCATAATCATTAAATTTTTCGCTGATAGGCAGAATAACAACCTGATCGGGAGTTAACCACAATGGGAATTTACCGGCTGTGTGCTCAATAAGTACCGCTACGAAACGTTCCATAGATCCAAACGGTGCACGGTGAATCATTACCGGACGATGTTTTGCATTGTCGTCGCCAGTGTATTCTAATTCAAAGCGCTCAGGCAAGTTATAATCCACCTGTATAGTTCCCAACTGCCAACGACGACCAATAGCATCTTTCACCATAAAGTCGAGTTTTGGACCATAGAATGCCGCTTCGCCAAGTTCCACTTTGGCTTTTAAACCTTTGGCAGCACAAGCATCAATGATGGCCTGTTCTGCTTTTTCCCAGTTTTCGTCTGAGCCAATGTATTTTTCTTTGTTGTTTGGGTCACGTAACGAAATCTGAGCCTCGAAATTTTTAAATTCCAATGCATTGAAAATAATAAAGATAATGTCCATTACTTTCAGGAATTCCTCTTCAATTTGGTCTGGACGACAGAAAATATGCGCATCGTCCTGCGTAAAGCTGCGAACACGTGTCAAACCGTGTAATTCACCACTTTGCTCGTAACGATAAACCGTACCAAACTCAGCCAAACGAACTGGTAAGTCTTTGTAAGAGCGTGGTTTAAATTTATAAATTTCGCAGTGATGCGGGCAGTTCATTGGTTTCAATAAGTACTCTTCTCCCTCTTCGGGTGTATGAATAGGTTGAAATGAATCTTTACCGTATTTGGCATAATGCCCCGAAGTAACGTACAATTGTTTGTTACCAATATGTGGTGTCATTACCTGATCGTACTCAAAACGGCGTTGAATCTTTTTCAAAAAATCTTCCAAACGTAGACGCAAAGCGGTACCACGAGGTAACCATAGTGGTAATCCTTTACCCACCATTTCGGAGAAAGTGAACAATTCTAATTCTTTCCCTATTTTACGATGGTCACGTTTTTTAGCCTCTTCGAGCAACAACAAGTAATCATCGAGCATTTTCTTTTTAGGGAAAGTAATACCGTAAATACGAGTAAGCATTTTACGTTTTTCGTCGCCACGCCAGTAAGCACCAGCTACGCTCAACAATTTTATGGCCTTAATTTCGCCCGTATTTGGCAAGTGAGGTCCACGGCAAAGATCCGTAAAGTTACCTTGTGAATATAAGGTTATTGTACCATCTTCTAAGGCGCTGATAAGTTCAACTTTATATTCATCGCCTTTATCTTCGAATTTTTTAAGTGCTTCGGCTTTGCTAATATCGTTGCGTACAATGAGTTCTTTACGTGCAGCCAGTTCCACCATTTTGGCTTCGATGGTTGGTAAGTCGCCTTCTTTAATTACAGCTGTTCCTGGATCTACATCGTAGTAAAAACCGTTTTCGATAGCTGGCCCTATTCCGAATTTCATGCCCGGATACAATTCCTGAAGCGCTTCGGCCATAAGGTGAGCCGACGAATGCCAATAGGCATGTTTTGCTTCTTCGTCGTCCCATTTATGCAGTTTTATGGCTGCATCGGTTTCGATAGGACGGCTTAAGTCCCAAATTTGTTCGTTTACTGTTATCGCATGCACTTCTTGTGCAAGTCGCGAGCTGATACTTTCAGCCAATTGAAGTCCGGTAATGCCTTTGGCAAATTCGCGTACCGAACCGTCGGGGAATGTTACTTTAATCATGTTTGTTGAACCTTACAAATGGTTTTTTATTTTTTTTGAGTTGCAAAGATAGTGTTTTTTTAGTTTATAAGGTTTGAAATGTTTATAAAGTTTATAAAGTTTTTTGCAAAGAATCAATACATTTCAAGTAGCATTTTAAGATAATTATGGTTCAAATGCTGTATAAATATTTACGATTCTAACATTTTTGATTATATTTGTCGCACAAAAAAATTATTAACAACAATAACACAAACAATTTATGTTAAAAAATCATCCTAAAGGACTAATTCCAGCTGCTTTAGCTAATATGGGCGAACGTTTTGGTTTCTACACCATGATGGCAATTCTCACATTATTTCTCATGTCGAAATTTAATATTACGGGCACCGAAGCAGGTACCTTATATTCCATTTTTTACGGTGCAATTTATATTTTAGCATTGGTAGGAGGTACTATTGCCGATAAATTACAAAATTACAAAGGTACAATCATAGCAGGTTTGGTCATTATGGCGGCTGGATATGTATTTTTAGCAATGCCTGCACTTATCACTACAAAATATATAGCATTGGCGGCGCTTTTAATTATTGCTTTTGGTAATGGTTTGTTCAAAGGAAACCTTCAAGCATTGGTTGGTCAAATGTACGACAACGATGAATATAGAAGCAGACGTGATTCAGGATTCCAAATATTTTATATGTTTATTAATATTGGTGCTATGTTTGCGCCATTTTTGGCAACTTGGGTACGCAATACCTTTGTAGGCATGCAAGGTTACACGTACAATTCCGATCTGCCTGGTCTTTGTCACCAATACTTAGATGGAAAAATGAGTGAAGAAGTTATAGGTGGACGTTTCACAGAATTAGCTTCTACTGTATCAAATGGCGTTACACCTGCAAATTTAGCCGAATTTTCTACTAATTATCTCGATGCTTTTAATACAGGATTTCACTATGCATTTCTTACAGCTGTGGTGGCTATGTCCATATCGCTATTAATTTTTCTATTTACAAAACACATTTTACCAAACCCAAAAGCAAAAACAGAAGCAAAATCTGCTACTTCGCTTGACGAAATTAGACAAGATGCGAAAGAAATTAAGCAACGCATTTATGCTTTATTGGCGGTGTTTGGTGTTGTTATATTCTTCTGGTTCTCATTCCACCAAAATGGTTTAACGCTTACCATGTTTGCCAAAGATTATACACATTTAGGAGGTATTTTTAATTCGGTTGAAATATTCCAATCCATTAATCCATTTTTAGTTGTATTTCTTACGCCACTAGTAATTGCTATTTTTAGCGCATTGGCAAAAAAAGGCAAAGAACCTTCAACTCCCAAAAAGATTGCTATAGGTATGGGTATTGCGGCATTTGCATTTGTAATTATGGCCGTTGGATCGTTGGGATTACCACTATTAAAAGACACAGTGGCCGAAGGTGGACTCCCTGAAGCACAACGTGTTACTCCTTGGTTGCTTTTTGCTGTATATTTCATACTTACTTTAGCCGAATTATTCATATCGCCTCTCGGACTATCATTTGTATCGAAAGTGGCTCCTGCTCACATGCAAGGTTTAATGCAAGGTGGATGGTTGACAGCTACTGCAGTGGGTAATTTCTCCTTAGTACTTGGCGCCATGATGTACGAAAACATCTCCATTTCAATTACATGGACCGTTTTTGTATCGGTATGTTTAGCCTCTATGCTTGTAATGCTAGCAATGGTTAAATGGTTAGAGCGAGTTGCTAAATAAGTAAGAATTTTTGAACGCAAATAACGCAAATTTACACAAAATATTCTACGCTAAACACCATGTAAGTTGTTTAAAAAGGAATATTGAGCTTGTGTAAATTTGCGTTTTATTTGCGTAATTTGCGTTTGGAACTTTTTACTGAAAAACTATCGTTCTGTTTTCGTATGCCAGAATCTTACGTTCAATGTGTTTCTCCACTGCGTGTGATAGCACTATTTTTTCCAAATCACGCCCTTTGCGAATCAACTCTTCCACTGTATCCTTGTGCGAAATGTGAGTAACTCCCTGCTCGATAATTGGTCCTGCATCCAAATCGCTGGTCACATAATGACTTGTGGCACCAATAATCTTCACCCCACGTTCGTGTGCAGCATGGTAAGGTTTTGCGCCCGCAAATGCAGGTAGAAACGAATGATGAATATTGATAATACGGTTTGGAAAATTCTCAATAAACTCAGCCGAAAGCACTTGCATGTAACGCGCCAACACGCAAAAAGTAATTTTATGTTGTTTTAAAATCTCCAACTGTTTGGCTTCCTGAGCTACTTTTGTTTCTTTGGTTACAGGCAAATAATGGTATTCAATTCCAAATCGCTTGGCCACCTCCTCCATATCGGGATGATTGCTAATAATAACCGGAATTTCAACATGCCATTCGCCCATTGCATAACGCGAAAGTAAATCGTATAAACAATGTGACATTTTCGACACAAAAATGGCCATTCGAGGTTTTGTATCAGCAAAATACAATCGGAATATCATATTATACCTATTGGCCAATAAAGTTTGAAAATACTCTTCGACTTTATCTTTTGGAATCTCAAAATTGCTTAGCTCCCACTCCACGCGCATAAAAAATATCTTATCTTCGCGATTAACATATTGGTCGAGATACAGGATATTTCCCTTGTGTTGGTTAATAAATTCGGTAACGGCTGCTAAAATTCCAGGCTTATCCGGACAATGTATTAATAAAATGGCTGTATTGTCATTCAAATTCATTTGTATCAATTTTTATATAAAACGGGCTGCAAAGATAACAATTTAATTCGAAACCACTTTTCAAAAGAACAAATTAATGTTTCTACCCCAAAATAACTGCACCTACAGCAATTTTAAATAACAAGCACCTATTAATTTCTTCAAAAAAAATCATTTTTTTTCATTTTAACTATTGCAGAATTAAAAAAATGCCGTATCTTTGCACCGCGTTTGAGAGATAAACGCACTACTTGGTTCGGTAGTTCAGTTGGTTAGAATGCCGCCCTGTCACGGCGGAGGTCGCGGGTTCGAGTCCCGTCCGTACCGCAATTTAAAACGCTATTAATCTGTAAATTAGATTAATAG
>JBMOHZ010000029.1:0-14101 GCA_049317585.1 Paludibacter sp. | reverse complement strand
CCATCCACACCTTTGTCAAATCCATAAGCCCAATCTATTCCCATCATACCAAACATAGGTAGAAAAATACGCACACCTACACCAGCAGATCGTTTCAAATTGAATGGACTGTAATCTTTCAAACTCCTAAAACAGTTACCAGCTTCGAGGAATGTAAGTGCATAAATAGTTGCCGATTGTTCCAACGATAGTGGATAACGAAGCTCCATGGAGAATTTATTATACAAATAACCCGTATACGATCCTGTAGTACGATCTTGTGGCGTAAGCGAGCCACTTTCGTATCCACGCATGGCTATATAATCGGTTCCATAACTGGTATAAGCCGACATACCATCGCCACCCATATAAAATGTTTCGAATGGTGATTTTGCTTTTTCATTAAAATGCCCAACGTACGAGAACATCATACGACTCATCAAAATCAGTTTATTTCCGGCATCAAGCGGTGTAAATGTTTTACCACTAAAAGTCCATTTATGGTATTCAATCCACTTGTAACGCTCTTGTTCAGTAAGAGTTTGTGTATAATCTTTACCATTAAAAGCTGAATATGGTGGTGTAATTTTTAATCCCAATGAAAATGATGAACCTGAACGAGTAAAAATTGGATTATCGATAGAATTACGACTTAATGTAAGGTTTAAACTCAAGTTATTAAACATACCTTCGGTCATAGGGAACATAGAACGATACCAGCCTTTAAGCATAAATAACTGGTATGATAATTCGCCATAGAAAGTAAAAAAGTCATCAGGCCAGTTTAAACGTTTACCATAACCCATCGAAGCACCTGCAGTACGCATATATTTTTCAGGGTCATAATTTAAAGCATATCCCGTATCGTAACCACCATAACCGCCTCCATAGCTATTTCCATAACCACTTCCTCCGTAGCCTCCGTAGCCTCCATAGCCGCCGTATCCGCCATAACCACCGTATCCACCATATCCGCCATAACCACTATTTTGCATTTGAGTTAAATACCTGTCGGCAATAGTTGACTGACTTGAATAATAAATAGATGTAGAGAGTGAATTAGGACGTTTACCGCCCAACCAAGGCTCTAAAAACGACATACTTACTGAAGTATACGATTGGCCATTGGTACGCGCATTTATAGAGAATGTTTGACCTTCGCCTTGAGGTACAATACGATATGTTTCAGGTTTAAATAGGTTTTGAATAGCAAAATTACTAAATTTCAGTCCTATACTACCCACAATACCAGTTGCACCCCAACCAGCCGAAAATTCAACCTGATCGCTACCTTTGGTTTCAAGATTATAAGCAATATCTACAGTTCCATCTTCTTGATTTGGCTGAATATCGGGTTTAATTTTTTCCTGATCGAAATGTCCCATTTGAGCTAACTCACGCAGCGAACGCATAATGTCGGATTGGCTATATAATTGTCCTGGCTTGGTACGCAACTCGCGTCGTACTACATGTTCGTAAACGCGGGTATTTCCTTTGATATTAATCTCATTAATAGTAGCAGGTTTACCTTCGTAAATACGCATTTCAAAATCAATCGAATCATTTTCAATCAATACCTCAACAGGTTCAATTTGCGAAAATAAATATCCACGATCTTGATAAAGTTTACTTACAGCATCGTTTTCGTCGGTTTGCAAGCGTTCGTTCAAGTGCTTTTGATTATACACATCCCCTTTTTTGATACCAAGAACAGCATCCAAATAATCGTAAGGATATATGGTATTTCCAATCCATTTAATATTTCTAAAATGGTATTTTTTACCTTCTTCAATGGTTAAATATACGCTCACACTTTTATCGTCGAACTTAGTAACACTATCGGCAACAATATATGCATCGCGGTAACCAATTTCATTGTATTTTTCGATAAGAGCAATTTTATCTTTTTCATATTCTTCTTTAACAAACTTTTTGGTTCTGAAAAAGTTACGCCAGTTATTGTCGTTGGTCTTTTTCATAGCTTTATTTATCTGATTAAATGTCAGCGCTTTATTTCCAACAACTACAATTTGGTGTACACGAGTTTTTAATTTTTTATCAACCAGAATATCAACTATAACATGTCCTGGTTTGTTTGGATCATTTTTTTGAAGCACACTAGCTTCCACACTTAAAAAGCCTTTTTCTTCCATGTGCTTTTTAATCATTTTTACAGCTCTATCCGAAATATTGGGTGTAATTTGATTCCCTTTTGTAATACCGAGTTTCAATTCCAAATCTTCGATTTCGCCTTTTTTGAGTCCTGTAAAGTTTATTTCAGACACACGTGGACGCTCTTTAAGAGCAATATTAAGCCAAATTTTATCGTCTTTGATTTTAGTAGCATAAATTTTTACATCTGCAAACAAACCTTGCTTCCAAAATCTTTTTACAGCACTTGTAATGGCATCGCCCGGAACCATAATTTTATCGCCAACAGATAAACCCGAAAAACCAATTAGCACAAAATCTTCGTAATTGGCTGCACCAGTAATGGTTATAGCTGCAATTTCGTATTTTGGACTTGCATTTGAATATTCAATTACAGGTAATGTATCAGTGGGTAGTGTATTTTGAGCAACAATAATTTGACCAAAAAGAACAAATAAAAAGACGATAAAAACTGTTTTTAATTTTTGCATATAGCTTTTCTGTAAATCGGAAAATCCCGACATAATAGATTAATTTGTTTTTCCAAAGCGGCGATCACGTTTCTGAAAATCGCAAATGGCCTCAAAAAAATTCTCTTTTCTGAAATCGGGCCAATGAGTTGGGGTAAAATATAGTTCGGTATAGGCAATTTGCCACAATAAAAAGTTACTTATTCGGGTTTCGCCACTGGTGCGAATCAACAAATCGGGATCAGGGATATTACGTGTAGTTAGATTTGCCGCAACTAGCTCATCTGTAATATCTTCGGGCTTTAAATTACCTTTGGCCATTTCAGCACCAATTTTACAAATGGCATCTTTAATCTCCCAACGCGACGAATAGCTCAAAGCCAACACCAAACTTAGTCCGGTATTACTACTTGTTTGATCAATACAACTCTGAAGTTTTTTGGAAGCATTTACTGGCAGTCTACTTAAATCGCCAATGGCTAATAAACGCACATTATTTTTATTTAATGTTGGTGTTTCTTTTTCAATGGTATCAATTAGCAACTCCATCAATGCATTTACTTCTTCCTGCGGACGCCCCCAATTTTCGGTTGAAAAAGCATATAGGGTTAAATAGCCAATGCCAGTTTCGGCTGCCGCTTCGGTCACTTCGCGTACTGACACAACGCCATTTTGATGTCCAAAAATGCGATCGTATCCTCGCTCCTTAGCCCAACGACCATTGCCGTCCATTATAATGGCAATGTGATTTGGCAATCGGTTTTTATCAATTTTATCTTTAAAACTGGACATGTTTCTGAGTTACGAGTTATGAGTTACGACTTAGGAGTTATGAGAATTTTAGTATTTTAATTTCATGCAATTGCATTCTTTTTTCCAAATATTATAGGTTAAACCTACCGAGAATGTTGTAAGCACATCGTTATTAAAAATATTACTTCCATTTAATCCATCAGGATTATTTAAGGTAGCTATACCTTCCATATTATCAGTTAGCAATAAACGATTGGACCAAATAAAATTCAGATTAAATCTTTTGCCAAGCATTATTTTATAACCCAAACCCACTGGCAAACTCATTGCAAAAGCTGGTGTTCCCGATGATGAAGTCATAAAACCCAAACCTGCTAACAAATACAAGCTTTGTTTTTTACTATTCGGACGGTAAATTTTATTTTCGTAATCAAAAAAGTTAAATTCACCACAAACATCTATGGCATCAATAGGGTTCGAAAATGATGAACCCACAACCTTTGTTTTATTCCAACTTGCACTCCATGCTAAGCGTGTATCAATTTTATGACGGTAAATAATACCATAATTCAACTGATTATTAGCAAAAAACTGATTATTGGCATCGCCCAAATAGAAAGAAGTCCCACCTAGCACACCTATCTCAGAGCGATAATCGTCCTGAGCCTCTACCCTGCTAATCAATATTAAAAATATTGCAGCCATTGTAAATCTAATTATTTTTAAACTCATTTTTTGTATTAAGCTATTTATTGTAATTAGAATAACAACGGAATTTTTATCTTTAAATTTTACTAACATCGGAAAATACAGAACAAAAGTAATGATTATCTTTTAAAGTTACTAAAATGCCTGTGCGCTACTGTTTTTATTTAACAAAATATTGCATTCGTACTGACAATATAGCAATACTGCCATTTATTTCAACGCATTGCGTACTGCTTGTAGTAACGGCTCTACCGAAATGGATGCTCCAACACTATTATTCATCCATACTTGCGGAATAATTCTGCCTTGAGTGTACATGCGTTGAATTTCATCGGCCATCGATTTTCCTTTGATTTGTCCTTCAACCTGAAAACTTATTAAATGGCCTATAGGGTAATTTGACAAATAAAGTGGATTATCAATCATGTGGGAGTAAATAGCCAGTATCGTTTCGTCTTTTCCTCCTAACACATTGGCATAGTAGGTATTCCAAATTTCTTTTGCTTTGTTTAAAACGGCTGCTTTCAGCTCTTCGGCAGTTGCATTGGGGTGAGCATACATCCATTCCCAAGTAGCAATATCGAGTAAGGCCACGCCCATAATTTCGTAACACGACCAAAAGTCGTCTAAAGCCAAATTTTTATCAGCATCAACATTGGCATTATTGAAACCAAGTAATTCAAGGTCGCGTTTTTGAAATAAAAAAGCCACAGCTTCAGTAAAAGCAGTATTTGGTACGCCATTCAACATCCAAAAGTCAACATCATTGAGCGTAATGGTTTGTTCGGTATTGTGCCCAAACTCATGAATGGCAATATTGTAACCTTTGTAATCCATTCCCGTTGAGGCAATGCGAGTTCGTAAATGTGCATAATCATTCCGCATGACTGCACCTGCGGCATGTCCTGATCCTAATGCAGCATCAACTTTTACCAACTTCGCTATCTCACGAGCTTTATCTTCCTTCCAGCCTAGCTTCATTAATATTGATGGTAAATCGGCTTCCATAGCTTGTGGATTTGGATATTTTTTGGAAGTTATGGCGCTCAATTCAGCTTCGGAAAGGCTGGGTCTGGACTTAAAACCATTGTACCAAATATCGTATGGGCGTAATTTTCGGCCAAGTCTTGTTTGAATTAGCATTGCCACCCGTTTGGCTTCAGGTGATGTCAACAATGTTTTAAATAAGCCTTCTACATCTTTTTGTAGTATTTCCAAATCTTCATTGAAGTTACGTTCGAGTGCTGTAGGGAGTTGTGGCGAGTAGGCATCAACCAATTTATTGGCCGCAAAAGCATTGAGTAAATGTTGATAACGCTCATTATTTTCGGGTTTCGAGGTCACTTGTTTACCGTCGGCAAAAACAAGATTCGAAATCGGATTCCAAGTAAATTTATCGTTGTTAATAACCTCAGTCGGAATGGATTGATCAATTATGTGTTTCATTACCGAATAAATCATCTCTTGCTTTTCTGCACCTCGTTTTTTGTCCGAATAATCCGACTTCAATTCGTCGCGCAAACCCCAGTGGCTTATTAATTTCATTTCGGCAGGAAATAATTTTTCGCCTTTATTTGTCAATAAACTACCCATACATATATTATAGTTCGAAATATAAGCATCGGAAGTAGCCAAAACCTGCGACATATTTTGAAGTACATCGGCCGGAATACGTGTTGTAAATCTATCGCCCATACGCGCATAAGCCCATTGCTTACGACTCCATTGCGTACCAAGATTGGTTTTTTCTTCGAGCGAATAATATGGAAAATTTAAAGCAGCAATAAAAGCTATTTTATTTGCATAAAGGTCATCATCCAAATGCGAACTAATATCGTAACCTCCAAATATATCATCAATATCAGTTATTTGAAAACCAGTAAGTTGTACAGGCTCCTTTAATTTCATATCAATTTTATGAAAATAGCCATGCATCACTTCCAAATTTCGTTGTAGTTTATTGAACAAAGTATCTAATTCAAGTTCGCTGACAATAAAATTGCGCTTGCAAAAGGATTCAAAAACATCAGGTGTTCCATCTTCTTTGCGCCACAAAGCAGCCACCTGACCTACTCCACGCATCACTCTGAAACTGTTTTTATCGCCCACTTCGGCAAGCAATGATTTTGTAACGCTTTCGGCCAAAGCCGCATCAATATAAATATTTGTTTTCATTTTCACTTTTTCGTTGGTAGTAATAGCTACAAGCGTTGATGCCATTATAGCAAAACAGATGGTTGTGATAATTCTTGACATTTGTAATTGTTTTTTTGTAAGATTAGTAACCGGATTAATATCCAAAATGAATTAAATCACTGAGAGAGTTAATTTGAATACTTTCAATAAAATAGCTCAAAATATTGATGTTGGCTATAAACATAAAAGTCACAAACATAAACACAATACCAAACACTCCGCCAGCAACATGCGCTAAGTGATTAATATTGCCATTTTGCATTTTTTCCAAATAAATAGAAGTAGCCACGTAAATAATTCCGAATAAAAATGCGGGTAGGAAAACTGGTATAAATAATACACCCATTAAACTCATTGGATATACAAGTATATAAGCAAAAACAACTGCCGAAACGGCTCCAGATGCTCCCAGACTTCGATAATAATAATTGTCTTTTTCCTTAAACCAAGTAGGTAAAATAGAAAAGATTAATCCCAAAAAGTAAAGCAAAACATACAAAAAGCTGCCTATTTCCACTCCAAATACATCCTTAAAAACCTTTTCGATTTCGGTTCCAAAAAGATATAATGCAAACATATTAAATGCTAAATGCGACATGTCGGCATGCAGAAGTCCGTAACTAACAAAACGATACCACTGTTTTTTTTTAATTTCGGGAGGATAAAAAATCAATTTATCAACAAGATTGTTGTTACTAAAAGCAATGAATGAAATAACTGCAGTAAGGGCAATAAGGAAAATAGTAATCATATTGTAATGGCTAATTTTTAAAGGCCACAAATATACTAATTTATGGTTGATTCTTTTGATATTTAAAACAAAAATCGTACTTTCGCTCTTCAAACAGCACAATCAAATTATGCGTAAAGGAATATATCTATTTTTACTTTTTACATTAATTGCATGTAAACCAACACAATGGCAAGTAAAAAATGCAACTTCCACCAAAATTGCACTCGATGCTTCCACACAATCATTAGCCGACAGTACCTATATCAATTATCTACAACCGTTCAAAAAGCAAGTTGACGCCAAAATGAATGTAGTGATAGGCCGTGCTACCGAAACAATGCGCGGACATGCTCCTGAAAGTTTATTGTCTAATTTCAGTGCTGATGTTTACCGCAAATCAGCTACAGATTTACTAAAAACAGAAGTGGACATAGCCGTTGTAAATTTGGGTGGATTGCGTACAATCATTCCTGCTGGTGATATTACAGTGCGTAAAGTGTTTGAATTGATGCCTTTCGAAAACGAATTGGTAGTTGTTTGGCTTCGTGGTAATAAGTTAAACGAATTGTGTCAGTATTTTGCTTCGATGGGTGGTGAAGGCGTTTCAGGTTTACGAATGAAGATTAAAAACAAAAAAGCGATAGACATTACTATCAATGGTAAAGCACTTGATAATACGAAATTGTATAGCATAGCTACAAACGATTACCTGGCGGGTGGTAACGATAAAATGGAAGTACTTGCCCAAAACGAAAAAAGAGTAAATACGGGTCTGAAAATAAGAAATGTGCTGTTGGATTACATAAAATCCGAAACGGTTAAAGGGAATGAGATTGGCTCAGTTTTAGATGGTCGTATTTCTTTGGATACTTCCGAGTAAGGAAAGTGTTTAAATAAAAATATTGTCAGGGTATTTAATATCAACCAAGTACAACCCACACGCCGGAACTGAAGTGCCCGCTTTACATCGGTTTTTAGCTTCAATAATTTTGTTAAAATCATCAATTGTTATTTTTCCACGTCCTACTTCGAGCAATGTACCTACAATTGCACGCACCATATTTCGTAAAAATCGGTCGGCTTCAATAGTAAAAACCAAAGTATTTTCTCGCCTTTCCCAAAATGCTTGTTTTATAACACAATTATTTGTTTTCACATCGGTATGCAGTTTGCTAAAACTTGTAAAATCAGTGTATTGAAACATCATTTTAGCTGCATCGTTCATTAATTCCATATCAAGATTTTCGCTAAATCGAGCAGCTAGACCTTGCTGAAAAACTGACTTTTCGGTTACAATATGATATTCATATTTACGCGAAATAGCTTCAAAACGGGCATGGGCATCCAAATTTACTTTGCAAATCTTTGACACCGAAATATCGTGAGGTAAAATGCTATTTAGTTTATTAGCAAGGAGTTTTAAATCGTCAATAACTACTTCAGTTTCAAAATGAGCAACCATAAGTCGAGCATGTACGCCTGTATCAGTGCGGCCGGCACCTGTAATTTCAGTTTCGATGCGTAAAACGGTGAAAAGTGCTTTGCTAAGCACTTCCTGAACCGATATACCATTGGGTTGCATTTGCCAACCATGATAGTTTGTTCCGTTGTAAGATAGATATATGAAATACCTTTTATTAACTGAAAAATTCATATTATCAATCTCGTAACTCCTAACTTGAAACTCGTAACTACTTAATATGCTGATTTAAATTGTTCAAGGAATCGAACATCGTTTTCGGAGAATAAGCGCAAATCTTTTACCTGATACTTCAGGTTTGTGATACGCTCCACTCCCATTCCAAATGCATATCCAGAATAAACCGTAGAATCAATTCCACAATTTTCGAGCACATTCGGGTCAACCATTCCACATCCTAAAATCTCGACCCAACCTGTATGTTTGCAGAAAGGACAGCCTTTTCCTCCGCATATATTACACGAAATATCCATTTCGGCACTTGGCTCTGTAAATGGGAAATACGATGGACGTAGACGAATTTCGGTATTTTCACCAAACATTTCTTTTGCAAAATACATCAACGCTTGTTTGAGGTCGGCAAACGAAACATTTTTATCGATATAAAGTCCTTCTACTTGATGGAAAAAACAATGTGCACGGTACGAAATAGCCTCGTTACGAAAAACACGACCAGGAAACAACATCCGAATAGGTGGTTTTTGGTAAGCCATTATGCGCGATTGTACCGACGAAGTGTGCGTACGCAACAATACATCGGGGTTTTGTTCAATAAAAAATGTATCTTGCATATCACGAGCAGGATGTTCGGGTGGAAAATTCAATGCACCAAACACATGCCAGTCGTCTTCAATTTCGGGTCCTTCGGCTATGGTAAAACCAATACGCGAGAAAATATCGATAATTTCGTTCTTCGTAAGCGAAAGTGGATGTCTTGTCCCTACTTTTAGTGGATCGGCACTACGCGTTAAGTCCGATTTATTAGCATCGTTTTGAAGCAATTCAAAACTCTCTTTTATTTCGTTTATTTTATCTTGAGCTTTGTTTTTCAATTCATTAAGCAATTGTCCAACTTCTCTTTTTTCCTCATTGGCTACATTTCTGAAATCATTAAATAATTCCGAAACTAATCCTTTTTTACTAAGGTATTTAATACGCATTGCTTCCAATTCGTCGTTGTTTTTAGCAACAATACTTTCAATTTCTTGAACAAGATCCTTAATTCTGTTTTTCATTCTGTAATGATAAATAGTTGAATTGTAGTGGTATATCTAAATTACAAGATATATTTTTTCCATCTTAAATTATCCAGCAAAAGTAATGATTTTTTGGCATATAATTTTATAGTTTTACGAAAAATGCTTGTTATGAACCGTAAATTGTAATTATTCAATTATATTTGCAATCTAAATAATTAAAAAAGTAACACATGCAAGCATCTGAAATAATCCGATTTTTATCGGCATTGAGCGAAAACAATAATCGTGAGTGGTTTATCGAAAACAAAAGTTGGTTCGATAAATGCAAGAAAGAGTTTGACCAACTCAGCACTGCATTAATATCAAAAATTGCCGAATTCGATGATGATATTAAAAATGTAGAAGCATCCGAATGTGTATTTCGGATTTACCGCGATGTTCGTTTTTCGCACGATAAAACACCATATAAAACCCATTTTGGTGTGTTTGTAGCTTCGGCAGGCGGACGTAAAAGTCAGCGAGGTGGTTATTACTTACACTTAGACCCTGCAGGCTGTTTTGTAGGTGCTGGCGTTTGGTGTCCGCAACCCAACTTACTAAAGGCTTTGCGCCAAAGCGTATATGATAATATTGAAGAGTTGAATGAAATTCGATTCGAAAAGAATTTTGCCAGCAAATTTCAGAAATTTTTCGAAGAAGATAAACTAAAAACTGTTCCAGCTGGTTTTCCAAAAGATTTTGCCGAAGCTGAACTACTCAAACTGAAACATTATTTAGTAGAGTATAAGTTCGATGCTGCATTACTCGATAGCGATGATTTTGTGAATCAAATTTCTGAGATTTTTAAAACAGCATATCCATTTAATAAATTTTTGAATTACACAGTTGATGAGGTGATTTAGAGTTTATAAAGTTTGTAAGGTTTGTAAGGTGGATTTATAATATAAAAAAAAAGAATATGATTTTAGACAAGTTGACCAATTCTGGATTGTACGAGAATGTACATCCTCGTTTCAAAAAAGCATTTGATTTTTTAAATTCGACTGATTTAGTTCAAGCTCCATTGGGTAAAATTGAGCTTGAAGGTTCCGATTTAGTGGTAAATATAGTAGAAGTGGATGGAAAAACTGCCGACGATGCGCGTATGGAAACGCACAATAACTTTATTGACATTCAAGTTCCGGTAAGCCAGATCGAAACTATGGGATGGAAACCTACAGCAGATTTAATGGAAGTAACACAGCCTTATAATTCAGAAAAAGATTTGACTTTCTATGCTGATAAAGCCTATAATATGCTTCAAATTCATCCACTTGAATTTGCTATATTTTTTCCTGAGGACGGTCATCAACCGGGAATTGCTCAAGGCAAGCTCAAAAAAATTATTGTAAAAGTTCGACGTTGAAATTCTTATGATCCTGAATAGGTATTCAGACATTTAGGAATTTGTTAATATGGCTGAAATGTGTCTTTTAGATTTATTTCAGCCATCCATTTATACAGTTCTTTCGCTTCAGCTGAAGTATTTTCAATTAACTCATCTCCCCATTGATAGAGTAATATACGTTTGTATTGCTTGGTATCTTTATTAAATATAAATGCTGTATAGCGCTGAACACCAGCATCTGCCATCTCATATCTTGGTTTAGTTAACGTTCCTTTGGCACTTTTTTCAATCAATTCAATTTTGGATTGTAAAACAGATTTCGAAATTATATAATCGGTTTTACTGCAATAACTTAGATTTTTAATTATTGCTGTCTCGGTTACAAATCCCAATGAATCAGGATACGACCATTTAGCTGGTAATGAATAGCTTATTAAGTTACCAGAAGTATCGATAAACCACCCCGAATGCTGATAACTCCAAGCATAGTTGATATATTCGTACTGAAATAAAACTTGCTGTTCTCGTAGATTTACTTTAAATTCATCTGAGCACGAAATAAAAAATAGAACTATCAAAAATAGAATGGCAGTTTTTTTCATTATTAATGAGTCATTAGTGTATACAAAAATTGCTTTTTAACTCACAAAATGATGCGAAAAAAATACGAAACGTTGCATTATTCGATTAAGAGTCTCCATTTTTATATTTTATACCACAGCTTCAAAATGCTGTTCTTTGTTTTGCTCGCGATGTATTAATTGAACCTCAACGCCATATTGGGTATGAATATGTTCGGCCATTTTTTGTGCAGAATATACCGAACGATGGCGTCCGCCAGTGCAACCAAACGAGACCATAAGGTTTGTAAATCCACGGTCTTTATAACGCTTAACCGATGCATCAACCAGATTATAAGCATGTTCTAAAAAACTCAATATTTCACCATCTTCTTCTAGAAACTGTATAACCGACTCGTCCAATCCAGTAAAATGTTCGTAACGTTCGTACTTTCCAGGGTTATTTACAGCTCTACAATCAAAAACATAACCACCACCATTGCCTGAGTCATCGTTTGGAATACCTTTTTTAAACGAGAAACTATAAATCTTTACAACCAACGGTTTTTTCACTTCCACTTCGCGGAACTGCTTCAACGCAGTCATTTCTCTCAGTATTTCAACTAAATAAGGATAGTCCGAAACTTCTTCGTTTAATATTTCTCTTAGATTTTGAATAGCAAATGGTATACTTTGCAAAAAATGTGGTTTCTTCTCAAAATACCCTCTAAAACCATAAGCACCAAGCACTTGTAAAGTTCGGAAAAGCACAAAATGTTTGAGTTGTGTTTTAAATTCCAATACATCTACAGGTATTATTTCATGCAATGCATCCAGGTATTCTTCAAGCAACTCCTCACGCAGTTCTTCGCTATATTTAGCTTTGGCTTGCCACAAAAACGAAGCTACATCATAATAAAGAGGTCCTTTTCGACCACCCTGAAAATCGATAAAATAAGGTTCATTGTCCTTAATCATCACATTGCGACTCTGAAAATCGCGATACATAAACGTATTTGAATGTGAACGAAGCAAAATATCCGAAAGTCGTCCAAAATCATCCTCTAACCTATTTTCCTGAAAATCTAAACCCGTAGATTTTAAAAAACAATATTTAAAATAATTCAAATCCCAAAGTATGGAGCGCTCATTAAATTCGGGCTGAGGATAGCAAACCGAAAAATTAAAACCTTCGGCACCTTTTACTTGTATCTGAGGCAATAATCGCATTGTTTTGCGTAACATCTCTTTCTCAGCTTCACAAAAAACACCCGTTTTTCGCCCTTCGGCAATGTAATCAAAAAGCAAAGTATCGCCTAAATCTTCTTGTATATAATGTAGTCCATCAAGTGTTTGACCAATAAAGCGCGGCACAGGTAACCCTTTCGACTGAAAATGCTTAGCCATTTGAATAAAAGCATTGTTTTCTTCAACCGAAGTACCTTCAACGCCAATTACTCCATTGTTTTTGCTTTCGAGGCGGAAATACCTACGGTTTGAGCCGGAAGCCGATAATTCTGTTTTGGAGAGAAATTTTTCACCCGTAAATTGCTGAAAAAGCATTTCAAGTTCGTTCATAAATTCGATGTATATATTTTTTAGTCATGCAAAGATACACACTTACATTATAAAATAAAATTATTACAAAAACTTTTTTATTCCAAAACTGTTTAAATCTTGAGTCTACTCAGAAAAAACATTTTGAACGCAAATTACACAAATAAACGCAAATTTTTATATAAAGTGATATTAAGTCATATTGTTGATATATAAACATTTAATTATTTCTTCATATTTGCGTAATTTGCGTTCTACACTTTTTCGGAGTGGATTCAATAATGGATTGCGAAATGCACTAAACTTTAGAATAAATAATCAAAAATAAATTTCAGAAAATGAGTAAAATTGAGAAAATTGTTGCCCGCGAAGTATTGGATTCGCGTGGAAATCCTACTGTAGAAGTAGATGTATTGTTAGAATCGGGCATTGTAGGGCGTGCGTCAGTTCCTTCGGGCGCTTCAACTGGCGAAAACGAAGCCATTGAATTGCGCGACGGCGACAAAGGCCGTTACCTTGGAAAAGGCGTACTGAAAGCCGTAGCAAACGTAAATAATGTAATTGCACCTGAACTTATCGGTATCAGTGCTCTTTCGCAACGTGCAATTGATAAAAAAATGATTGCTCTGGACGGTACAAAAACCAAATCGAACTTGGGTGCAAATGCCATTCTTGGTGTTTCGTTGGCTGTAGCTAAAGCGGCTGCTGAATATCTTGGTTTGCCTTTGTATCGTTACATTGGTGGTACTAATACATTTACCTTGCCTGTACCTATGATGAACATTATAAATGGTGGTTCACACTCCGATGCACCTATTGCATTTCAGGAATTTATGATTCGGCCGGTTGGTGCTGCTTCGTTCCGCGAAGGTTTGCGTATGGGTGCTGAAGTGTTCCATTCATTGAAAAAAGTATTGCACGACCGTAA
>JBMOHZ010000028.1:0-14315 GCA_049317585.1 Paludibacter sp. | reverse complement strand
TTGTATTGCTGCAGATTTAGCAGAATTAAACCATTCGTTAGCCGCATAATCAATACCCATAACTGCAATTATTTTCCCAGTTGTAGGGTCTTTTATAGGTGTTAAAACACTTATCCATGTTCCCCACTTATCAGTGGTAGGCTTAGTTAGTATGGTTTTACCAGTTCTAAATGGGATATAAATTTCTTGATCAGTTTCGTTCATGTATTCATCGCCTGGAGCCGAGTAATCTGACGAATTTTCGGGTTCAGAGTCGGCCATAAAATAGATACGGTTCTCACTTTGTTTCAAAAAATAAATAAATTTCGCATTATGATTTATTTTTCTCAGAGCTATCAGTTTGCTTTTAATATCTTTATAAACAAGTAAATTAATGTCACTTTCAATTGCTTTTAACTGCTTCAAATCTTCAATTTTCAAGCTATTTTCAATTGTAGCTGCTATATGAAGTGAAAAGTTAGATGATTCTCTAATACTATTATTATACGTAGTTTTGATATGAAAATAGCTCAAAATTAAATATATAATTATGAGAATATAAGCAATCGATTTTTTATAAATCAATGATGTGAAATAATTTATTATTGAGTTTTTCATTTCGTATGCATTTAAAATTTTACAATTCATTTTCAAGTAATTCCCATTCTTTATTAAGCAAATCGAAATATTTCAACAAATTATTTTTGTCTTCTATGTTTTGTTCAATTTTGAGAGCAATTTCACCCAAAGCAACAAATTCCATATTAAAAGCACTACCTTTGAGTTTATGAGCTTTAAGCTTAATTTGTTGTGAATCAGTACTTATTATTGCTTCGTTTATTTCTTGTATATATTTGGGATATTCAGTTTTCGACATGACAAGTAAACTATGTAATACCTCCTCATTTCCAATTTTTGATAAAAGTTTTGCTTTATCAATATGAATTTGATTCGAAATTATTGGTTCTTCTTTGACTTCTTCCAGTATATTTTTTTCGAGATATTTTCGAATAATCCGTTTTAATTCGCTTTTCTCAATTGGTTTTGCCAAAAAATCATCCATGCCGGATTTGAAACATTGTTCTCTCTCTTCTTTTGATACACCAGCCGTAAGCGCTATAACTGGAATTGTTAGTCCATTTTTCAGTTTACGTATTTGTCGTGTAGCTTCTAAACCATCTAATTCAGGCATTTGTACATCCATCAAAATCAAGTCAGGTTTACTGAGTTTAATTTCTCGTATCGCTTCTATTCCATTGTGAGCTTCAATCATTGTTACATTAGGCAATATAGTACGAAGCATGTTACCAATAACTAACATATTCATTTGAGTATCTTCGGCTACCAAAATGCAAAATTCTTTTTCTCTAATTTGTAGATTTGAATCTTCGTTTATTGATACTTTAGAAAACGAGGCAACTAAATTTGAATTGTCACTACCATAGATGCTGTTAAGGTAATAATAAAGTTCGTCTTGTTTAACTGGCTTTGTTAGTAAAAATTTCACATTTAATTCCTTCGCTTTTTCGTGCAAAATTATATCATCCGACGAGCTGTGAAGCATTATAATAGGCTGATTTATATTTGTTTTCGAAAGTGCGTTTCGCATTAATCGGATTGTTTCGAGGCCATCAATTTCAGGCATGTGGTAATCTACAATAATTAAATCATATTTATTGCCGCTTTTTACTAACTCAATGGCATCTAGTCCATTGTCGATACCATTGAATTCAATTTTCCAATAATTAAATGTTTCTTCAAGTATTAGTCTGTTTATTGCATTATCATCTACCACTAAAACATTTTTAATATTTTTTATATTTGAATAATCCGGAACTTCGCCACATTCAAACTGACAATTAATATCGAAACTAAAGGTTGTTCCTACGCCATATTCGCTCTCAAATTCAATAGTTCCACCCATTTGTTTTACTAACGAATTTGAAATTATTAGGCCTAAACCTGTACCACCATACCTGCGAGTTGTTGAAGTGTCGGCTTGCGAAAATGCTTTAAATAACTTGTTGCGGTCAGCATCTTTAATTCCTATTCCAGTATCACGTACTTTTACTTTGTAAATGCCTGAATGATTGTTTCTTAACTCAAAACTTAAACTCAATTCAATTTCGCCTGTATGTGTAAATTTTACAGCATTGCTCAATAAGTTGATCAATACTTGTTTAGTCCGTATCGGATCGATATATGCAAATCGAGGAATATCAGGATGAATATTTAATAGTAGTTCTAAATCCTTATTAGAGGCAATAATTTTGATAATGTCCGATGCGTTTTCGAATAGTTGAATTATATCTGTTTTAATAGATTCTAATTCCATTTTGCCCGATTCTATTTTTGAAAAATCAAGTATATCGCTAATAACACCTAACAAAGAATTTGCCGACGAAATGGCATTCTCGAGGTAATCTTTTTGTGTTTTGTTCAAATTAGTATTTCTAAGAAGTTCGGTAAATCCAATTACTCCATTGAGTGGTGTACGAATTTCGTGACTCATATTTGATAAAAAGTTCGATTTTGCAATACTTGCAGCTTCGGCAAGCTCTTTTGATCTAATAAGTTCTATCTCAGTTTCTACTTTTATTAATGCATCGCCCAAAATATTCGAAATTGTTTCAATTACTTCAATTTGTGCTTTTGTCCATTTACGAACATCGTTAACAGAGTCAAAACCAAAATAACCCATTAAATTATTGTTATTAATAATTGGGAAGCATAGAAGCGTACGTATTCCCTGTCGAGCAAATTCTGCTTTTTCAATTTCTGCTTCCTCGGGAAGGTTATGAGCATCTTTTATATAGATAATTTCCTTTTTTTCGACTTGTTTTTTCCACCAAGGAAAAATATTGATGTCAATATTTATAATACTGTCTTTTTGAGAGCCAATTTCAGTAGCACACCATTCGTGCGTGTTGGTTTCAATTGTTTTGTTTGAATATCGTAAAATATAACTGCGATCAACATTAAAAAATTGACCCGTTTCTTGCAACATTTTTTTAATTTTAAGGTCAATATTCTGATTATCAACACTTACCAATTCCGATGATATTTGGTTTAAAAGTTCTTGTACTTTAAGTTGGTTTTCAAGCAAATTATTCGCTTTTTTGCGATTTACTAGATTCACAATCATTTGTGAAAATACTTGTAATAACTGCTTTTCTTTGTCTGAATACTTATGAAGAGATAATACAGAGTCAAAACCAACAAAACCTATGCAGTTGTCGTTATCCATCATAGGAATTGTAATTAAACTTTTTATTCCTTGTGATTCAAGTATCTCACGCAATCCACTTTTGGGCTCTAGTGCAAAAACATCATCTACAAACATGGGTTGATTTTTTTTATGCGTTTCAACCCAGAAAGGCAAATATTCCAATGGAATTTCCTGTAGATTTTCAATCTCAGCACTAATCCCATCGGCACACCATTCAAATGTATTATTACATACATTATCTTCCCAGTTATAATCAAAAATGTACGATCGGTCAGCGTTTACAAATTCCCCCATCTCTCTGAGCGAATTGTTTATAGTATTGTCAAAATTGTTAACAGGGGCATTAATATATGTGTTCGAAATGTTAATTAACAACTCTTTCAGTTGTTCAGCTTGTTTTTGTTCAATAATATTATTTACAAATAATAATCCTGCTTGTTTTCCATTCCATTTTATAATTACCGAACTAAATTCAACCCAACAGATATCGCCATTTTTACCTATTAACCTAAAGTGAAGTTTTTGTACCGTTTCTTGAAGTGATGCTATACGAGTATATGTTTCTTCAATAATTGCTAAATCGTCAATATGAATCAAATTTGTATACTGCATGTTCATCAATTCATCGCTGCTGTATCCAGTCATTTTGAGCAACATAGGATTGAAAAATACCAAACGCATTTCCTGAATAACTACAATTCCTTCTTGTGCATTTTCAAATAGCTGACGGTATTGTTCTTCGCTTTGGCTCAATGCATCACGATATTTCTTTTCTTGAGTTATATCAATTATAAGAAACATGGTTCCAATTTTACGTTTTTTGCTATTGGTTATGCTATTTTTTTCTACTCTGAATGTTTTTTCAAACGACTCAATTTCGATATAACTAACCTCATCATTTGTATTCGATATAAATTTATCGGAATAAATAATTTTTTTTATTTGAACCGAATCTAACTCTCCTGTTCGAATCATTTCCACCGCTTTAGGGTTAGTGCTTGTAATTTCGCCATTACTATCTACAACTATAAAGGCATCGGGTATGCTTTCAAATAATGAGTTTAATACCAGTGGCTTAATGTCCAACAAGCCATTGTTGAATGTTCCCACAGTTATTAAAATACCCATTACTAAAAATCCAATAGGAGTAAGGTCAATATTCCCTTCGGGATGAATACCCATAATATACAAAAAGCTAAAAATATATGGAATTAATGATCCGAAAAGGATTAATAAAACTCGTGAACGATTATCTTTTGAAACGCGTATTAAATTAGCAATAACCATTAATACACCAATTAAAACTAATGTATATGAATAAAGTATATGAACCCAATAAAATACGCCAGTTTCGAATTGATGATAATACAGATCTCCTGTTTTGATAATTATACTACTATTGTAAAACAAATGGTGAAAGCTATTACTTACGACCAATGTAAATGTAGAAACTGGAATAATAAAAATAAGAAGAATGTTTTTAGGTTTTATCCAACTGTCGTTTCCAGTATAAATAGAAGCAAAAAATATCCAAAATACTGGTATAGTACATATACCTATGTATTGAACAATTAAGTATTTATAAAGTGATTCGTATGTATTTGAACTGATTTCAAAGCCATAAAACAATGACCAAATACTAACAGCAGTTAATAATAAGCTTAATGATTTATTCGCTGAGTTTTTTTTGTTCGATATTGCTATTAACGCTAGAAAAAACGTTACGAGAGCCGACCCAATAAATATATAACTATATATGTAACTATTCATTTCTTTTAGTTATTTATAATTTGTAGATAATCAATGTATTACTTTTTTAATTTTGATTTTTTTCTATTTTTATAAGCGATAGTTCATAAATAACTTTTACTAAAGTATCTGACACAAATTCTACCATAATACGTAAATTTTCAGGGCAACCTGTTTTTTGATTAAAATTCTCAAGCGCCCTTATTTCATTATAAAGTATGTTTATTTCCAAATTGTCCAAACTGGGTTTTATTTTGTGCGATAATTTTTTTATTTGCTCAATATCATTGTTTTGCAAAGCTTCGTTAAGCTGATTTATAGTTGTTGTAGCAATGTTTATAAACATATTTATCATAGTATCAACAAATTTTTTATCGCCATTTGCTATTACATTCAATTGTTTTAAATTGTATAAACTTTCATTTTCAATATTAGTTGGTAGGTTAGTAAAGTGTTCATTTTCAGATTTAGAACTGAACTCCTTCTTTATCTTGTTACCAATTCTGCAGTAATTTTCTATTTTCGAATATAATTCTTCTTCTTTATAGGGTTTAATTAAATAATCATTCATGCCATTGCTCATATATAAATCAATGTCATGTTTAAATGCATTTGCTGTAAGCGCAACTATTGGAGTGTTGATTTTTAAGTTGTTACGTATAATTTTTGTAGCTTCCATACCATCCATTACAGGCATTTGAATGTCCATCAGTATTATATCATATTTTTCTTTTTGTAGTAATTCTACAGCAATAGCACCGTTTTCGGCTTCATGTACAATGCATTTTGCTTGTTTTAGACTCTGACGGGCAATAAACCGATTCATTTCATTATCTTCAACTACAAGAACTTTAGTTCCTGAAATATCAAAATTACGCGTTACATTATCAATTCTAATCAAGTTATCTTCAATTCCAAGTGGAAAATTTATTTCAAACGAAATTTTTGTTCCTTTACCTTTTGTACTTTCTACATCAACCGTTCCACCCATAAGCTCAATTATTTCTTTCGAAATACTCATACCTAAACCAGTACCTTCATGATTGCGAGTTGAATGTTCGTTTTCTTGAGTAAATTTGTTGAAAATATTCTTTTGAAATTCTCTACTCATTCCAATACCTGAATCAATAATCTCAAATTTAATTTTCTGTATCTCATCGTTCGATTCTAAGAGTATTACATTTAGTTTTACAAAACCTTCGTCGGTAAATTTAATTGAATTACCCAATAAATTAATTAATACTTGGCTAAGTCGTAGCGAATCACCTTTTAATGCCCTAGCAATTGATACATTGCTTTCAACTGTAAACATAATTTTTTTTCCACTTGCTCGCGAAGTAAGTATGCTTTTTACATTGCTTAAAACGGCCGAAAGACTAAAGTCTTTAATATCCAACGAGAATTCACCTGCTTCAATTTTCGACATGTCGAGCACGTTATTAATTATAGAAAGCAAATGATAAGCCGATGCTTCGGAGTGTTTTAAATATGTTTTTTGCGATTCTGATAATTGTTCTTTACCGATTTCGCGAATCATTCCAATTATTACATTAAGTGGAGTGCGAATTTCGTGACTCATATTTGTCAAAAACGATTCTTTTGCTTTAGCTGACATTTCGGCATTTTTCTTAGCAAGCTCAAGCGATTCAAGTAGGTTGCGTTGTTGTGTTATATCAGTATCACTTCCTCGATATCCTATTACATTGCCTGCAATATCATATAAGGGTCTGCAATTTGTTGAAAGCCATATCTCGCTACCATTGGCTTTTACAACTTTTCTTTCATAATTATTTATAGTTCTATTTTGCGAGATTATTTCAAATGCATCTTTCATTACAATTTCTTTTGTAGAAGGTGCAAGTAAATCATAGAAATATTTTTTATTTTTTAATTCTTCAGCCTTATAACCTAATACTTTTTCAACTATTGGGCTCATAAAAGTATATAAACCAGTTAAATCAATTTCCCAAGCAAATGAATTTGATTGAGCAGACATTTCGTTCAACCGTTCGTAACTTTCCATCAATTTTTTTTCGTGTTTTACCCGGTCAGTAACATTTACACTTATACCTAGTAAACCTACAATTTCATCATTATCGTTGCGGAGTGGTAGTTTCGATATCATTGCCCAAATACCATTGCCAATGTATTTTTCTTCGTCAAGTATGGTTTCACCTTTTAATAATACTTTTTCATCTTCAAGTTGTGTGTTAATTCCTATTTCTTCACCAAAAAGTTCCTTGTCAGTTTTACCTAAAACATCTTCCTCCTTAGCCCAACCAAATTGTATCAGTTCATGTTTATTGACCAGTGTTTTTCTATAATTAGTATCTTTCGAATAAACACAAACGGGTATATTATCAATAATGGTACGAAGTAGTTTGCGTTCAGAAGCAATTTCTTGTTTTAAGTCTTCCGCATTTTTTGCACCTTCATTTAATTCTTCAGAAGTTTTCATTGTGAATTCGTTTATTGAAAAATTTCGATTGATTTAACTGATAAAAAATACATTTAATATCACGATAATTACTACAAATACTTTAAACTATAATACAGTATCTTCGATTTTAATGTAATAGTTATTGTTAGTTTTTTAAGTGCATTTTGTAATACTTATTCTTATATCTTATTCGGTTTATAATTAGATATTCATACTCTAATTTAATCATTATTCTTATTATTTGTATTGATTTTCTATTATTTTATTGCATTTATTTTAAACTTATCGTTTATCAATAATATGTTGAATTAGAGCTTTATATATTCGAATTCGAAGAGCATTGCGTTTTTAACATAGTTAATTAATTGTAATTTAATTGTATGTAGTGTAAATTTGCAATTCAGTGCCTATGAAAATGGTCAGTTATGTTTAAAAATTTGTAATCAAAATATTTGTTATTACAGACCAAATTGTATGTTCTATTCGTTATTGAAGTTTTTACGTTTGGCACACTAAACAGTTCACTTATGAATAGTGACAAAAAAAAATAATACTACAATTTGTAGTATTATTTCCGACTTAATTTAATTAAAATTAATTAGTCTCAACTTTTCATTTTTAAATAAATTATTTTGATATAATATATATCAATGTCATTAATGTAATATTTTGAAAACCAATTCTTTCATAAGGTCTACTTCATTAACAGCATTACTTTCTACTCCTTTTCCACGAGCATCGGTTTCGCGTATCCAGCTAATGATATTCATTGTTTTCCAAGCGCCATAATTTTTTGCAGCCAGTTCATATTGCTTAACAAAATAAGGATTAATTTTCAGTTCTGAAGCTACAGAGCCTTGACTTTTATCCGATAAGTAATGATAAATCATTAAGTTTGAGAATAAATTAAAAAGTTGAGGTAGCACCATAACCATAGGGTTATTTTTTTTATTATCAGCAAAATAGCGGATAATTCGATTTGCTTTCAATGTCTTTTTCTCGATTAATGCCGCCTGCAATTCAAAAACATTAAAATCTTTACTTATTCCAATATTTTTTTCGACATGTTCGGGTGTTATACGGTTAGTATTTGCGGGCATTGTGAGTAGTAACTTATCAAGTTCGTTGGCAACTTTACTCAAGTCGGTACCTAAAAACTCTGTTAACATCCCAATTGTTTTTTCATCAATTGTCACATTTTTACTTCGTGAGTATGCGTTTATCCAAGCACTCATTTCGTAATCGCGCAATTTTTCCGACTCAAAAACAATTCCAATTTTTGAAATATCCTGCACCCACTTTTTGCGTTTATCAGGTGTACCATATTTGTAATCAAAAACTAGTATAGTTGATTTCAGTGGGTTGTTGATATAAAATTGTAACGATTCCCAGTTTTTAATTAACTGTGCTTCCTTTACAATAACAACTTGATAGGGCGACATCATAGGATAGCGTTTGGCTGCATTTACTATGTTTACCATATCAGTGTCCTTGCCATAAACCACTGTTAAGTCAAATTCTCGTTGACTTTCGTCAAGTACATTGGCTTGTATAAAATCCGATATTTTATCGATATAATAGGCTTCTTCGCCCATAAGCAAATAAATAGGTTTGTAAGCGTTACGTCGTAAATCGCTCATTACCTGGTCAAAAGAAACTCCTTGTTTGGCCATTATTCAAACCTTAAATGCTTAATTGTTTTACTATTGTTCATGAGCGAGGTAAGTGCTTTTACACCAATTTTAATGTGTTCTTCAACAAAGTTTGCTGTAACCTTTTTGTCGCTCTCAGAAGTTTTAATACCATCGGCCAAAAGTGGCATATCCGAAATTAGAAGTAGAGCACCAATAGGAATACTATTGTAAAATCCTACTGAAAGTAGCGTTGCAGTTTCCATATCAATACCCATTGCCCTTGTTGCACGCAAGTAATCTTTGAATTTTTCATCGTGTTCCCAAACTCTTCTATTTGTAGTATACACTGTACCAGTCCAATAGTCTTTGCCAAAGTCGCGTATGTTCGACGACACAGCTCGTTGCAAACTAAAAGCAGGTAAAGCTGGAATTTCAGGTGGAAAATAATCATTCGAAGTACCTTCGCCTCTTATAGCTGCACTAGGCAGTATATAATCGCCAATTTTGTTTTTATCACGTAAACCACCACATTTTCCTAAAAAAAGAACAGCTTTTGGTTCAACAGCCGATAAAATATCCATAATAATGGCGGCATTTGGACTTCCCATTCCAAAATTAATGATTGTAATACCATTGGCTGAAGCATTAATCATATTGCCATCTCTACCTAACACTGGTACATTGAACCATTCGGCAAATAGTTCCACGTAATTATTGAAATTTGTGAGTAATATGTATTCTGTAAATTCGTTTAATGGTCTTTTTGTGTAGCGTGGTAACCAATTTTCCACAATGTCGCGTTTTGTCTTCATGATTTTTTTGGGGATGTAAAGAAAATAAATTATCTTAGCGATTAATTCTGATAAATGATAACCGTAAGGCAAAAGTAATAAAAAATGTTGCAATTAAATCTTCCAAGCTATAGTTTTCGTATAAAAATTCAAAATGAAAAACAATTTATTTTTGATAATCTACGAAAAAAGTTTGTAACATTAACTCCCGAAGAGTGGGTTCGTCAGAATTTTATTCGTTTTTTAATCGAAGAAAAGAATTATCCGGCCTCATTTATTGCTATCGAAAAATTGGTTGAAGTGAATGGTATGAAAAAACGATGCGATGCTATTGTATATAATTCTAATTTTGAAGCAATTATGATAATTGAATTTAAAGCACCACAAGTTTCACTTATCCAACAAACTTTTGATCAGGCTGCTATTTATAACTATAAACTAAAAGTTAACCATTTAATAATAAGCAATGGATTAGACCATTATTCATGCATGATTGAAACTGAAAATTGTCGCTATAATTTTTTGCAAAGTATTCCTACCTATAATTCTATAATTTAAAAACTATTTTTGCTCAATATGCATAATGTCTTTTGCTTCAAGTGGAGCATATGGACCTTGCTTTATTTCAAAAATCACAGTTCCACTCTCAATAACTTCAATTGTATGCCATTGTCCTGCTGGTATCGACATGCCATGTTTTCCGATTTTAGGATCAAGTAATGTTTTCTGTATCAAAACCTTTTTGTCGTTATATAACAATACATTTAAGCTTCCTCTAAAAAGCATATATGTTTCGTCGGTATGCAAATGCCTATGTATCGGAAGTTCGGTTCCAGGTTCTAATGCGTTTAATAATCGTTGTACATTATCATTTAGTGACCGATGTAAATTGTAGTTTTTTCGAAGTCGATCGTTACTTTTAGCTTGCTCACTCAGTTTGTCAAGCAATTCATTATCAATTATTCTCATCAAATATGTTTTTCAGTTTTCTAGTTATCATCATTTCACTATTTCATCATGTCATCACCTTCTTATTCTTATTTGAATTGCATTTTTAACAGGTGTTTTGCTGAAAAAGATTAAATATCCACCCCCTCCAGCGCCACTCACTTTCCAACCAAGTGATTCATTTTTATTTAATTCAATTTGTTGCATAATATCTTCATTTACCATGTTTGGGAACATGCGAATCTGGGCTTCAAAGCTTTCAGTCATTGCTTTACCTGTTTCAATTGCATCTTTTGCAAGTATTGCTTTCCAGCATTTATCAGCTGCTTCACTCAGTAATTCGGCACCATTTTTATCAATTGAAGTGTTTGCTAATACATCGTAAGATGCAGCACGTGGATATAGTGGAACCATCCAAATGTGCTGTTCAATCCATGAGAGATGCTCATTATCAATGCTATTTTCTATTTTTTCAGGCCAGTAATCATTATTGTAATACAAATAATTCATTCCGGGCATTACTATACCAAGCGAATCTTGTGAACCACTAATATACTTTGTTCCAGGAGGATTTTCGAAGCAAAAAAGAGTTTTTGCAAGCTTTTCGCGATCGCCATCAGGTATGTCGGTTTGCCAAAGTTCAATGGCTTTTTTACGACTACTTGTTGACATGCCACTACGGTCGTTGAACTCATAATCGGGCTCAATACAAATAGTTATAACCGGACCTGCAGCCAGATTATTAACGTAAGGTTGGTCAATCCAACCACCAGCTAAATCTATTCTATAGGGTATTAAACATTCCTTTCGAAGCGATGTCGTAGAGCGAGTAGGCAAGTTGCCATGCGGGATACGTTTACTTACAATGTATTCAATATTATGTTCTTTGCACAAAGCCTCTTTTGCTGGGTTATGACCATCGGCATTAACAAAGAAAATATCAGGTTTTAAATCATTTAATTCATTCAAAAAATCAAGTAAACCGCCACCACTATTTATCCAAGCATCCTTTACTGATTTTAGTGATTTTACCATATACAATCGTTCTGCATCCGAATTTATGGTTTTACGGGCTTTTAATTCACTTATTGTTTTATCGGATCCAATTCCAACATATAAATCGCCATAATATGCGGCTTCTTCAAAAAATGCTACGTGTCCACTATGCAACATATCATAACATCCACTTACAAAAACTTTTTTAGTCATAAATTTATTTGAATTTTGAATCCAATATAATTAAGTAGAACGTAAATATTAACAAATTAGTATTTATGCAAATGAAAAAATTTGCGCTTAAATATTATATATATCACTCCCAACCAAATAGTTAAAACAATTGCCACTAAAGGGCTTAGAATTGTTGCTGTTGAAACTATTAATTGCAGAATTCCGTAAAACAAAGATACAAATAAATGTGGAATTTTCAATTCATTGGCCATTATTTGGTAGGCATGTTTTCGATGAGGTTCAAAAATGTTCTCTTTCAGCATGATACGATGAATAATGGTTAATACCGAATCAACACCATAAACACTTAGAAATAATATATATGAAAAATTTCCAGTTTGGATTATTAATTTTCCGAGTAGAAAAACCAATAGAAAAGCAATGGTTACCGACCCAATATCGCCTGCAAAGCAGCGGGCTTTTTTGCGAAAATTATAATAATTAAAAACCATTACGGCTATTAACGAAAAGTAAATCAATTCATTGTCGATAAAATAATTTATTTTTATGTTTACAAAAAGCAATGCTAATAATACCGAAATACTGTAAGCGCCTGTAATTCCGTTTATGCCATCCATAAAATTGTAGGCATTTATAATTCCAACTGAAAAGATAAAACCGATAGCAATAAAATACCAAGGCTGTAAAAATAAGCCCCATTCATAAAACATAAGCGCCATAGCGGTAAAATGAACTGGTAATCTTAATTTGGAAGATAATGGACTTATATCGTCGGCAAAACTAATTGCTGCAATTAGTGTGAGTCCTGATATGAAAAATGGATATTGAAAATCATTTAGTAGAAAAAACAGGATTGCACCAAAGTAAAAAATTATTCCACCTCCACGTAAGGTGATTTTTTTGTGTGAACTACGTTCGTTTGGTTTGTCAATAATACTGAAATGGTCGGCAATTTTAAAATAGATCAACTGAATTGCAAAAAGTACAATAATTATGGAAATGTAAAATAGTAAACTCATCGAAATAATTAGTATATTGGTAAATAATAATATGATTTTTAAATGTTAGAATCCAAAGCTAAAACCAGCGCTTATAGTTAGTTTATTTCCTTGGAAAAATAAAGGTGTATAGTAATTAAGAGTTTGTGCTGCAGTCATTCTTTTTTCGCCAAAAGTCACTGCCTTTGTTGGTTCAAACGCTTCGATATTACTTTTTTCAGCTTTAAAAAACACATAGCCATTGTTAATAATTTCATAAGTGCCATGTAGTCCAATGGTTTCGTTTTTCCAAATGACTTCACCCAACGACGGTTGACTAATTATATCATCAACTTTACCTACAATGCCATTCGAAGTACCTCTACGTACATAATCGTATTCATTACCATGCAGCGCATTAAAATAGAAAATTTTAAAATCTAATCCTCGTAAAGGTTTGTATTGAAGCGATATATATGTTTCTTGTGCATTATCTCCCAAGTAATGTCCCAAATTGTAACTGTTCGATGCATACGATAAAACAGGTATGGAATGTTTGAAATTTAGAATGTTAGTTCGCGTAAATTCTATTATTGCCGAAATGTTTTCTATCGGAAAGTTAGCAATTTTCGCTCCTGCTTTTATCGATATAGGATTTGCTTCATTGTTTGAAGGTTTGAGTCGTGCAAAATTAAATTCATCAATAAAAACCGAAGTATATAAATGTGTATGTTTCAGGTTGCGTGAACTTATGTTCATAAACATCTGTGAGTTTTGATTTTCAGTTCCAAGTCCTTTTGTAAGTGTGTGGTCTATTGATTTATAAAAGGCAATAGGTATTAAATAACCTCCCTGTATTGTTTTTTCGGCATAAATAATGGAGTTACCTACCGATATTTTTAAATTATGTATAGGAGTAAATGTAAAAATATTAGCAGCCATAAACTTGTTAGCAGGCCTATACCATATTCTGGTATCGTTTTCGAGATAATAGTAAGAGCTGTCGACCTGATTGGAAACTAACCAAGCATGAAAATAATTCATTTCGAACCATTTTGCTGGTTGCAAATGCAGCGTAATCATAGGGTAGGAGGGAACTCTACCCGATAGGATATTGGCTCCATGATAGTTGTCGCCCCAAACTACATTATCCTTTACAAAACCAATTGAGCCCCAATTGTTCGAAACTTTTATACCGCCACGCGAATCGCTGAAATCGCCACCATAAGAAGCCTCTTTATATTGATATCCCGGTTGATCGTTTAAGTAATTGTATCCTGATAATTTTTCACCATTGTTAGATAAATCGCGTAAACTACCAAAAACCGAAACGTGTTTACCAATCGAAGCTTGAAAATCGGCACCTATCCAACGTTG
>JBMOHZ010000027.1:0-14497 GCA_049317585.1 Paludibacter sp. | reverse complement strand
AACAGGAGCGATTCTAAATTTGTTTAAAATAAAACGCTGTATTTCGATTTTTTTTTAGTATAATTACATGCTAGTATTTACACAAACACATCCTTGATAGATATACAGCTGAATTTGTGACATTTATCAACAAATGAAAATTATTAGCTTCTATAATATTAACGTATAATCAGCAGTATTAGTACATGCAATTTTAACAACAATAGCATCAAAAAAAAAGTATAAAACATACCTTATGAAGAAGTTGCATATTCCATATTACCCTCAAATTTCGGGAAAAGAACTTTCCGATTTAAGTCCGCTTATAATAGATATGGGAGTAAGTGATATGGTCGAAAAAGTAAACTGGGTACAACGGTTTCCATATAAACCACTCACACAATTTCATATACTTCGGAGCGACAGCAGTCTATTTATCCGATTCAATGTGCGTGGTAATTTGTTGAAAGCATCCTACTCCGTAGATCAGGAACCTGTTTACAAAGACAGTTGTGTAGAGTTTTTCTGTCAGTTGCCTGGTAGTGAGTACTATTGTAATTTTGAGTTTAACTGCATTGGCACTTGTTCAGCTTCGCGCCGTAAGGGGCGCAATGACGATGTGCAACTATTTAGCAAAGACGAAATGCTAACAATCAAACGTTTACCATCCATTGGCCGACGAGCATTCAACGAAATGCAAGGTAATTTTGAGTGGGAACTTACGGTTGAAATACCATATACTTTAATGGGAATAGACCCCGAAAACTTACCTGCTAAATTAATGGCAAACTTTTATAAATGTGCCGACGATACTGACAGTCCGCACTTTGTGAGTTGGAATGCCATTGAAACCGTGAAACCCGATTTTCATCGCCCCGAATACTTTGGTGAGTTGGAGTTTTAAAAATAAATTTCCTAACTTTCTACTCTTTCAATTTTCAATTTACAACTTGTATCCACAATAAGCGGCACCGATTCAACAAGCACATTGCTGGTTTCGAGGTTATAAGCTTTCATGTCACTGATACCTAAATGCTTGATAATATTATAAATTGAAAGTGATACTTTCTCACCAAAATTTGTTATTTGATTGAGTGAAAATACTCTGTGAATAAGAATAAATTTGAAATCGGCGGTTATATCATGCTTACGCAACGATGGATAATTACTTCGAATATCAAACTCTTTGTTTGCAACTAATTCGTCGACAATTTGGCGGAAATATATATTGACAAGTGGTTGAATTTTAAATCCAATACGCAAATTTACTCTGAATAAAACATCAGGCACTAACTGATCGAAGGTATATTCGAATGTATATGGTTCGTCCATCAAATCAATATGCAACACCCAATAATGATCAGCTCGTTTGGGTTGCTTGTTTAATATCGAATAAATAATCTTATTCTCTACATCGGTACTGTAATTGGCTTTACTAATATACACCAGATTAGTGGCATATTTAGGTATATTCTTATCTTCTCTTAAATCCGAAAGTGTTGCATAATGTGGTTTTATCTTCACATATTGCATATGTCGGTTTTTAATGCGACGGGCATTAAACCATACAAGCATAATTACCCCAATACAACCAGCAATAAGTACAGTAACCCAACCTCCATGCATAAACTTAAACATATTGGCTGTAAAAAAGGATGATTCGATTATTAAGAATAATGCAATAAATGGATAAACAAAATACGATTTTACCTTAATAGATTTAAGATAAGATGTTAAAAGCAAGGTAGTCATAAGCATGGTAATGGTGATAGATAGTCCATAAGCTGCTTCCATGCGCGACGAACTTTGGAAAAACAAAACCATAATTACACAAAAAACAAATAAAAAACCGTTGACAAATGGAATATACATTTGACCTTTCAGTTTGGTTGGATATTTAATTAACTGTCGGGGCCAAAAGTTCAAACTCATGGCTTCGCTAAAAATGGTATATGAACCACTTATAAGAGCCTGACTTGCAATAATGGCTGCTGCTGTTGCTAATGCTACCCCGACTGGCAGAAATGCTGCTGGCATCATAGCATAGAATGGATTCACTTCAGGAGTTAGACTTCCAATATTTGAAAGTATCCATGCACCTTGACCTAAATAATTAAGTACTAAAGTTGATTTTACAAATATCCAACTTGCGCGAATATTGCCAATGCCGCAATGTCCTAAATCGGAATAAAGCGCTTCGGCACCTGTGGTACAAAGAAATACCGCTCCAAGTATCAAAAACCAATTCGGATAATTTGCCAATAGGTTAATGGCATAATAAGGATTAAGTGCTTTTAAAATTATCGGTAAGTTTGCAATTTGCAAGATTCCTAACACTCCTAATGTTGCAAACCAAATAAACATGATGGGACCAAATGACTTACCGATTACATTCGTTCCAAACTGCTGAATAAAAAAAAGCGCTGTAATTATACCAATACTAATGGGAACTACTGGCGTATGAGCATACATACCTTGTAATCCTTCAATGGCTGAAACAACAGTGATGGCAGGCGTTATTATGCCATCGGCAATTAGCGTACTTGCCCCAAGTATAGCTACTATATAAAGCCATTTCTTTTTATTACGGCGCACAAGCGCATACAATGCTAAAATCCCACCTTCGCCTTTATTATCGGCACGAAGTGTAACCATAACATATTTAATAGTGGTTTGAAGTGTGAGGGTCCAGAATATGCATGAAATTGCACCTAAAATATAATTTGTGTCAACATGTGGATTGGCACCAAGAATTGCTTTCATAACATATAATGGCGAGGTGCCAATATCGCCGTATACAATACCTAATGTAACAACTGCACCTATAAGCGTAAAATTAGTGCGATGTTTATTTGCAAGAGTTGAACTTGTCATGCTGAAATACTTTATAAACTGTGATTTAATTTAAAAAGTGATTTTCAAAACTATATTCAGATAATAAGGATAAAAAAAGTTGTGCTACTTTACAATATGAACATTAAATACCAAATCCAAAAACAGCAATTTGATTGTAAATAACACTAAATAAACCAATTACCATTATTCCTAATGTACAAATCACTAAACTTAATTTCATAGCACCATCGCTTGAAACAAGTTCTATTGGGTTTTCGCTCTTTGTTAAGAACATAGCTTTTATGACCAACAAATAATAGTACAACGAGATAATTGTATTTAACAAGGCTATAAATACCAGCACATAAAAACCTTGATCGATAGCTGCTGAAAACACAAAGAATTTACTGAAAAACCCAGCAAAAGGCGGTATTCCTGCCAATGAAAACAACGCTAACATCATCACAAAACTTAGGCGTGGGTTTGTTTGATAAAGTCCGTTATAATCATCTAATTGTACTTTGCCACTTTGCTGCTCAATAACCGATAATACACCAAATGCCGCCAAATTTGAGAATACATAAACCAACACATAATAAACCAAAGACGTCATGCCTAAGGCAGTACCACTGATTATAGCTAGCAATATATAACCTGCTTGTGATATAGACGAAAAAGCGAGAAATCGCTTCAGATTTTTCTGACGAACGGCAAAAACATTGGCTACGGTAATACTCACTACCGTAACAACCCACAAAATTGGTTGCCATTGCTCCACCAAATTGCCAAAAACCTTAACCAGCAAGGTAAATAAAACAAATACTGCCGAACCTTTTGATATAACCGAAAGATACGAAGTTACATTTGTTTGAGCTCCCTCGTACACATCGGGAGTCCACAGATGGAAAGGAACCAACGAAATTTTGAAGAATAAACCAACTACAAAAAATACAAATGCCATTACTTGTAATGGGTTGGCATTAGTCATAATAAGAGCCAAATCACTAAAATAAACAGTACCACACGAGCCATAAATTAACGAAATACCAAACAGTGAAATGCTCGATGCAAAAACAGCAGAGAATATGTATTTAGCTCCTGCCTCAGCAGCTTTACGGTTATTTTTGTCGAATGCTACCAGCGCAGCCATAGGTATTGAAGCCGTTTCGAGTCCGATAAAAAACAACAAGAAATTACCCGACGAAATCATTAAATACATCCCTAAAAGTGTAGATAAAATCAGAAAATAAAATTCGCCTTTTTTAATTCCAAGATTAAAATCATTGAGGTACTTATGTGCTTGTAGTAATACCAAAAAAGTTCCGATATTTAATATGCTCTTAATATAGGTCTGCATAGGCACATATTGAAACATCCCTCCTGCTATTTCGAAAGCATCGCGTGGAATAATATTAAGCAAGGTGTGAGTTGCAAATAAAATCAAAGCCAAAGGTTGAAAATATTTACGTGCATTTTCCGATGCAAAAATATCAAATAATAATAGAAAAATCATCACTCCTAACAGTGAAAACTCCTCACGCATTTGCAAAAAACTACTATAATCCATATTATTCTTTTTTGATAACCGACGACTGACGACGGTTACTAGTAAATTTCTTTTATATCTTTATACTTTACACAAACTATTTTCTGATGTCTGTTGTCGGTGATCTGTTGTTTATTTTATTAACTGACCAATTACAGGTATCACACTCTCGCCAATCATACTCGAAATCCAAAACGGAGCTGATCCCATGGCAAAAATGGCTACTATCAATACACTTACGGCAACACGTTCGTACCAAACGGCATCTGTCAATTCTTCGTGATGTTTGTCCTGTACCGGGCCAAAGATTATTTTACCAACAACTTTTAGAATATATACAGCCGTAATTACAATAGACGAAACTGCTGTAATTGTTAATACGCGATGAAAAGTATCAGTATGCTGAAACGAACCAACAAAAATGGTCATCTCGGCCACAAAACCACTTAAACTAGGCAAACCCAACGAAGCCATACCTGCTATAACATAACTCACTCCCAAAAATGGCAACATTTTCATTAAACCACCCATAAGTCGTATATCACGTGTATGTGTTCTTCCGTAAATCATACCAATAAGGGCAAAAAACAAGGCTGTCATTAAACCATGCGAAAGCATTTGCATAATAGCACCAGTAGCAGCTGTTTCGTTCATCATTAAAATGGCAAACAAAACCAAGCCGCAGTGACTTACCGAAGAATAAGCATTAATATATTTCAAATCGGTTTGGTGAATAGCTCCAAAAGCGCCATAAACCACCGAAATACCCGTTAGTATCAGAAAAATCCACGCCATTTCGTGTGCTGCCTCTGGCATTAGATACATGGCTACGCGGAAAGCACCATATCCACCCAGTTTCATCAAAACTCCAGCGTGAAGCATCGATACCGCCGTAGGCGCCGAAGCATGACCGTCGGGTGACCATGTATGGAAAGGAAACAAAGCGCCCAACACACCAAAACCCATAAAGGTAAGCGGGAAAAAATAGCGCTGCATTTCAACAGGGATGTTATGTAATTTGGCTATTTCAAGTAAATTCATGGTAGTAGCACCCGAACTAAAGTAAATCCCCAGTATACCAACTAAAAGCAATGCTGATCCACCCATAAGCATCAATGTCAACTTCATTGCCGAATATTCCTTACGCCCTGTACCCCAAATTCCAATCAATAAATACATAGGAATAAGTGCTATTTCGTAGTACATAAACATGGTAAACAAATCGGTAGTGATAAAGAAACCATATACACCTATGGAGAGCAGACTAAACCATAAGAAAAATTCTTTTGGTAGCGGATCTATTTTCCATGAAGCAAAAACACCAGTAAATACAATGATAGATGACAGGATTAGCATGGCGACAGAAATACCATCAACTCCAACAGAATAATGGATATTAAAAGGTGCATACCAAACCGTATCGGCCATAAAAAGCATTTCGGCTACATTACCAGCAGCTCGTTCAGCAAGGTACATATACGTTAGTGTCGCCGACATTATCATAAGCAACGAAGCACCAATTGTCATAACTGTTAATAGCTGTTTGCGATTATTCGATGCGAATAAACCAACCATCATCAAAACAGGAATAAGTACAAAAATGGATAAGAAGTTCATATCTTAAAATATTAGTATGAGTGCAGCAATCAACAATGTTCCAAAAAGAAAAACGTAAGCATATTGTTGTATCTGACCAGATTGAAAACTTTTAATTCGGAGTGAAACCCATTGCGTAGTATTAGCAAAACCATCCATAGTGGCATCAATTACATGACGGTCGAACCAAGCAATAGGTCGCGAAATGCTATTGAACACAATTTTACGGGTGATAAATAAATATACTTCATCAATATAGAAACGATTTGAAGCTGCTTTGAATAATCCTGAAAAAGTTGAAGCTAGTTTATCGGGCGTTGCGCTTGGCTTGCGGTACATTAGCGTGGCAACTAATATAGATAAACTTGCAACCACAACACTTGTAATAGCAACCTTCATATCAATATGGATGTGATAATCGGCTCCAGTAGCACTCACAAATTCGCCAAAAGGAATAAACCCTGCAACACAAGTTACAGCAGCCAAAAACACCAATGGAAAAGCCATTGCAAATGGCGACTCGTGCGGCGTATGTCCATGTCCATGATCGTCGTGACCGTGTCCGTGAGCAGCCGCTTTAACTGCATAATCTTTACCCCAAAATATATTATAGTACAAACGGAACATATAAAATGCTGTAAGTGCTGCAATAAATGTCATTAGCCAACCAATAATTGGACTAAACTCAAAACTAGCAGCAAGAATCTCATCTTTACTAAAGAATCCTGAGAATGGAGGAATGCCAGCAATTGCCAAACAAGCAATCAGAAATGTCCAGTTAGTGATAGGCATATATTTTCGAAGTCCACCCATATCTTTCATCTCGTTACTATGAACAGCATGAATAACTGAACCTGCTCCGAGGAATAATAAGGCTTTGAACATGGCGTGAGTAAATAAATGGAACATAGAAGCCATATAGCCAGTACCTTCGTGCCCTTCGTACCCCGAAACACCCAACGTAACCATCATAAATGCAATTTGAGATATGGTTGAAAATGCTAACACACGTTTAATATCAGTTTGTACACATGCAATTACCGCAGCAAAAAGAGCTGTAAATGCACCCACATATGCTATTCCATGTAGTACTTCTGGCGTTTGAAAATAATATACAGGAAACAAACGGGCAACCAAAAATACACCAGCCACAACCATAGTAGCCGCATGAATCAATGCCGACACTGGAGTTGGACCTTCCATGGCATCGGGTAACCAAATTTGAAGCGGGAACATAGCCGATTTACCAGCACCTCCAATAAAAATACCAGCCATTGCCCAACTTAATACCGAGAAGCCCATAAAGGTTGCTCCAGCACTCCCCACAAAAACAGGAGAATTTTCGGCTGTCAACACTCCAAAGTCAAATGTTTTGGTATAAAATGAAAGTATCAAAATACCAAGTAGGAAAAATAAGTCGGCAAAACGTGTAACAATAAACGCTTTTTTGGCAGCTGCTACAGCCGATGGTTTTGAATAATAAAAACCAATAAGCAGGAATGAAGAAACACCCACTAACTCCCAAAAAATATACATTTGAAATATGTTAGTTGCAACTACCAGCCCCAACATCGAGAAAGTAAATAACGATAGGAAAGCGTAGTAACGTTGAAAACCTTTTTCGCCATCCATATAACTTAAGCTATAAAGGTTGACCATAAAAGATACGGTAGAAATAACCACCAACATCATTACCGATATTGAATCAATCAAGATTCCAAGTCTTATACTTAATAAATCGGTAAAACGTAGCCATTCCATTTCAAAAGGAATCAATTTTTGGTACACACCTTCCACTTTATACATTGTAAAATACTCATAAGCAGTATAATACGAAAGCGCAGTTATAACACCCAACACAATGGTTCCGATAAGTCCGGCAGTTTTGGGCTTAAACTTCGAATCCATAAGTCCCAAAAATATGAAACTCAATAATGGAAGTACTAAAATTAATAAAGTATATTGCATATTCTTAAAATGGTAAATGGTAAATACTTAAATGGTAAATGGGTTCTTATTCTTTCATTTGGTCTAAATTACCTACTTCTACACTCGTTAAATTACGATAGATATTGATAATTATAGCTATCGCAACAGCCGTTTCGCAAGCGGCAATGGCAATAGTAAATAATGTAAAATAAAAACCTTCGAATTGACCTGGATATAAATAGCGGTTGAAGGCCACAAAATTGATATCGGCAGCATTAAGCATTAACTCAACCGATACAAGTATCATCAACATACTTTTTCGTGTTAAAAAACCATATACACCTGCAAAAAACATAATAAGACTTACAGCTAAGTAAGCTTCTACAGGTATTGATCCTGAAAAAAAGGTGGTAAGAAATTCCATATTCTTTAATTTTATCTTTTTCGTGCTACCATAATTGCCCCAACAATACATGCAAGCAATAATATACTTATCATTTCGAACGGCAAAAGGTATTGGTATTTATCAGTACCCATCATCATCCGTCCTAATTGCTGTGGTGTAATATCGGCCAATTCAGTTAATACACTTATTTTTTTTACATTCCAATAAATTATATGTCCACAAAAAGCCAAACCTGCCAACGACGTTAAACCTGCCACAATACGGCGAATAGGCAATTCCGTTTTCACATTTTCGCCCGGCTTATTCGTTAGCAAAATTGCAAAAATAAACAACACCATAATGCCACCTGCATACACAGCTATTTGAACTGCGAAAAGATAGTTATAACCCAATAGAAGGTATAAACCTGCTGTACCAAGCAATACAAATAACAAATAAGTGGCTGAGCGAATTATTTGCTTTGATGTTACTGCCAGTATTGAGAAAACAGTAATTATTACTGCTAAAACGTAAAATATAATTTGTTGTGCCATAATCTAATGTGCCAATATGCTAATGTGATAATATGCTAATTTGCCAATCTTCAAACTCTTCAAACTTTTCAAAGCTCTTATTCCGCTTTAGGGGCTAGGGGTTCCTTTTTCTTTTCTCTCAGTTTCGAACCTTCTTTATTTAATGTTTGTATTAATTTACTACGTGTAAAAACTGCATTTTCGAAAGTGTTCTCAAACTTTATTGCATCCGAAGGGCAAGTTACGACGCATAAATTGCAAAATGTACACATTCCTAAATCCCAAACATATTTACCAAGTATTTTCTTCTTTTTACCATCAGCTGTCTCAATCATTTCTGAAGTAATATTAATGGTTCCGTTCGGACAATTAAGTTGACAAATACCACACGAAGTGCAAGCATGTTCGTTATTCTCATCGTGAGGCATAACCAACTCGGCTCTAAACCTATCCGATATTACAAGGGTTTTACGGTTTTCAGGATATTGCTGTGTTACCTTTGGTGACCACAACTCTTTCCATGTTACCGACATACCTTTCAACAAGGAGCTTATTCCGGTAAATAATCCTGAAAAATATTCTGCTATTGAACTCATCTTTACAATTAATAATTAACAATTAATAATTAACAACTTAAACTGTTTTCTTTCAACTTCCAATCAAGTTATTGTTCTTCTTTCTGATTTGCGTTTTATTTGCGGAATTTGCGTTCCAATTTATTTACATTATCCCAAACAAATCCTTTAATGTTAAACCAGTTAAAACCAAAATAACCATTACCAACAAGTTTACTAAATTAATAGGCAAAAGATATTTCCATTCCAAATTCAACAACTGATCGATACGCAAACGTGGAAACGACCAACGAACCCACAAACTTAAGAAAATTAAAACGGCTGTTTTGCTAAAAAACCAAACATACGAAGGAATTAAATCCATGATACCATTAAATCCATCCCAGCCTTGTACTTGAATTGGCAAATATCCACCCAAGAATACAGTGGTGGCGATAGATGCAATAATAAACATATTAAGGTATTCAGCTAAATAATAAAATCCAAACTGAAGTCCTGAATATTCTGTATGATAACCTGCTGTTAATTCTGATTCTGCTTCGGGTAAGTCAAAAGGGCCACGATTGGTTTCGGCATGTCCCGAAATGAGATAAATTACAAAAGCAATAATCGAAGATATATGACCATTAAATATATTCCAACAAAAGCGCTGACCTTCAATCAATTCAGAAAATTGCATGGTTCCAGCAAGTACTACAATAGTCATAAGTGCAAAACCAGCCGAAAGTTCATAACTTACAAACTGAGCACCACTTCGCATAGCACCAATCATGGAATACTTATTATTGCTCGACCACCCGGCAAGTAACACACCAATAATCCCTACCGATGAAACCGCCATTACGTAAAGCACACCGATATTGAAATCCACGGCATGTAAACCTTTTCCAAAAGGAATTCCACCAAAAGTAGCCAACGAAGCGACAATCATAAAAAATGGCGCTGCAAAAAACAAGAAGCGGTCGGAGCGATTGATTTTGATAATTTCTTTCAACAAAATCTTAATCATATCGGCCAAACTCTGCAATAATCCCCATTTACCTACACGGTTGGGACCGTAACGTGCCTGAAAAAATGCCGTAATTTTACGTTCGGCATAAATTAGAATTAAAGCAATAACAGCATAAGCAGCCAACAAAACCACCCCAACGAGAACGAACTCAATGAGCAAAGCCCAAAACTCTGGCATAGCAGCTCTCAGTGTTGTATCTAACCAGCTTGTCAGATGTGTAAATTCTAAAGGTTGTGTCATATAAGTTTATAAAGTTCGTAAAGTTTATAAAGTTTGTAAAGTTTGTAAAGTTTATTAAGTCGATTTTACCTTATTACTTTATAAACCTTATAACTTTCTAACTAATTTCTATCTATCAATATCTGGTATTACATAATCCATTGACCCACCGATACCGATAAAGTCCGAGATTTTTTCGTTTTTACAAATTAATGGCATAGCCGAAACAAGCGCCATCGAAGGCGAGCGGAATTTTAAACGATATGGGAATTTCTCTCCACGGCTTTCGATAAACACACCAAATTCACCTCTACATGCTTCCACACGTGAATAATATTCACCTTCGGGAAGTTTAATAATTGCTTTTGTTTTGGCGCAAATTTCGCCTTCGGGTATATTATCAATCAATTGTTCAATAATATGAAGCGATTCTTCAATTTCGTCCAACCGGTTTAAGTAACGTGCATACGAATCGCCTTCGGTACGGATAATTTCTTTAAAATCTACTTTGTCGTAAAGTGCATAAGGAATGTGTTTACGAATGTCGCACGACCAGCCCGAAGCACGTCCGGCAGGGCCAGTAACGGCATAGGAAACAGCATCTTCGAACGACAGTTTACCAATGGTAACCATACGTCCCAACGCAATAACATTGTGCGAGAAAAAGCGATCATATTCTTTCAACTTTTCGCGCATATAAATTACGAAATCTTTAACGTCTTTCTGAAATTCGTTGTAAATATCGAACATAACACCACCCACTACATTCTGATTGATAATCAATCGTCCGCCACAGGTTTTGTCGAAAATATCCAAAATAATTTCGCGTTCGCGCATACCGTAAATAAAGGCAGTAGTCGCACCAAGGTCGTTTGTCTGACACGCCCAAGCCAAGCAGTGTGAATCTACACGATTCAACTCGTCCATAATAGTACGAATGTATTGTGCACGTTCAGGCACTTCCAATTCGGCCGCTTTTTCCACTGCCATACACAACCCATGACGGTTAATGTTAGCCGAAAGATAATCCAGACGGTCGGTGAAGTGAAGTATTTGAGGATAAGTAAGTGCTTCGCTTAGTTTTTCGATACCACGGTGAATGTAGCCACTGTGTACATCAATTTTCTTTACAATTTCGCCGTCCAAAGCAGTGCGGAAATGCATTACACCATGCGTTGAAGGGTGTTGTGGACCAATATTTATAATGTACGAATCTTCTTCGAAAACTTGTACGGTTTCTTCAACTAACTTGCCATCCAATTCCATAATGCGTGGAGCCGTATCGTCCATTTCTACACTCACAAGCGACAATGGATTAAGTTCGGGGTTAGCATCGTAATCTTTGCGCAGTGGATAACCATTCCAATCGGCATTCAAAAAAAACTTGCGCATATCCGGGTTATTGATAAACCGTATGCCCAATAAAGCATATACTTCGCGTTCGTTGAAATGTGCCGTTTCGTATAAATCGGTAACAGAGTACAACAATGGATTTTCGCGGTCGAGCGTACCTGTTTTCAGTACAATTTCTTTCGAAACATCGGTAGATGACGAAATCAGGTAATTTACACCAAGTTCTTCGCCACGATCCACACCAGTAAGGAATACCAACAAATCGAAAGGTAGTTCCGAATTATCGTGAAGCGTTTTTGCCAATAAATGCAATTTATCCCAAGCAACAGTAACAGTTAGTTTTTGCTTCTGTTCAATTACTGCATCAGCTACAGTGCTTAGTATTAGCTTTTTTATTTTTTCCATATAACCCCTAGCCCCTAAAGTGGGACTAAAATATGTTTGTAATTCTATTTTTATTATTTAAACTCCTTTTCCCCCTTTAGGGGTTAGGGGTCTTACCGTTGTTTATGTCCTAAAAACTGTTCAACTTTTATTTTACGTTGCAATTGCATTAAACCATAAAATAAAGATTCCGGACGAGGTGGACATCCTGGAACATACACATCAACCGGAATAATTAAATCCACACCATTTACTACGTGATACGAATTAATAAACGGTCCACCCGAAATAGCACAAGCACCCATGGCCAATACATATTTAGGCTCAGCCATTTGGTCGTACACACGTTTAATAAGTGGTGCCATTTTGTGAACCATTGTGCCTGCTACAATCATTAAATCGGCTTGACGAGGACTGTTACGCGTAACTTCCATACCAAAACGAGCAATATCATGGTGTGCACAAGCAGTAGACATAAACTCAATACCACAACAACTCGTGGCATAAATCAATGGCCAAATTGAATTGGAACGACCCCAGTTAATCATCTCGTCCAACTTGCTTAATATTACATTTACACCATTGGCTTCAAGCTCTTTAATGTAATTTTCGAGATATTCGTTATCGTTAAATTCCTCAGTAGGAATATTCTGTATGTTGATATTCTTTAGTTCCATTTTAAAACATTTTTCTTCCAGGCATAAGCAAGACCTAAACCTAAAATTACGATAAAAAACAATATGCTATACAAGCCCTGATAACCCAGTTCACGAACTATAGTTGACCAAGGAAAAAGAAAGATAGTTTCCACGTCAAACATCAGATACAGAATAGCATACAGATAATAACCCGACTTAAACTGCATCCACGAAGTTCCATGTGTTGGTATACCACACTCATACGGTTCTCCTTTTTGTAAATTAAATGATTGGGGGGCTAAAAGTAAAGCTATTCCGAGGCCGGCAACAACTAAAACGATTCCGGTAAGGAATACTACTAAAAAAAGTGATAGACTACTCATATTTTATTTTGAATTTTAAGCTCAAAAAAACGCTGCAAAGGAACTACTTTTTTTTAAATTACCGACTATAAATTAAGCTAAAAATTCAATTGTCTTAAAATACATAGATTTGCAATGTAGACATTACAAATAGAGTCTATTTTCAAGTAATACAGCAACTTAGTTATAAAACAAGCAAATACAAGCACCAATTGAATTAAATATATTTAACTTTCTGAATATTCAATCACTTACATATAATCGATGTTATTAGGCAATTAAAATTGGAAATATTCACAAATCTTCAAGCCTATTTTCACCTCAAAGCTTTGAAAAAAGCATTAACTAAAGAAAATTTTAAAAATTAATTAGTGATACTATTGTAATTTAAATATATTATTCTACCTTTGCATCGTCAATTAAAAAATTCAAATATGATAACTGAAGCAATTAACGAACGTTACACTCAACTTAGTGAAACCAGCTGCTGTCTTTCGTGTGGTGGAGCTATTAACCATGCAAAACCGCAGACTGGAGAAGTATGTGTCGATTTAGGAAGTGGGCACGGAAATGATGTTATCCGTTTAGCGGAAGAAGTTGGCGAAACGGGCTATGTATATGGTATTGATATTTCGGAAGGAATGATTACGAAAGCAAAAACAAATTTGGAGAAATTTGAAGTGAAAAATGCTAACATTTTGCAGGCTGAATTAGAAAAACTACCTTTGGAAGACAATTCGGTGAATTTGGTAATTTCGAACTGCACCATAAATCATGCTACTGACAAACAAGCTGTTTGGGATGAAATTTACCGCATTTTGAAATTAGAAGGGCGTTTTGTGGTGAGCGATATTTACGCTACAAGTCCGATAGCAGACGAATACCGAAACGACCCTACGGCTGTAGCCGAATGTTGGGCAGGTGCTGTAACTAAAGAGGAATATTTGACAATGCTCGAAACATCCGGTTTTAAAAATCTGCTGGTTTACGAGGAATCGGCACCTTACGAAAAAGGAAAAGCCGAAGTGGCGAGTTGGACAATAGAAGGAAAGAAAAACCCCTAACCCCTAAAGGGGAACTTTTTTAGCCCCCTTTAGGGGGTTGGGGGTAATATTCACAACTAAAATAAATTATTTATGAAAAGTGTAGTG
>JBMOHZ010000026.1:0-14623 GCA_049317585.1 Paludibacter sp. | reverse complement strand
ACTCTCCACGCTATCGTTGGTGTTAATCACACAATTTTCCTTGAAAATTTTAGGAGCTGATTTAAGCTGTGTATCTGTAAAAATAAATTGCTGTTGATCAATGGCATCCGTTTTACCATCAGCAAGTAAGTCTATAGTTTCACGCACCATGATAGCGCCTAATGTCATCAGTTTATCATGTATCGTACCCGCATTATCCGTTTCCGAAATCGCTATTTTTTCTTGTAAAATAATTTTTCCCGTATCTATTTCGTGTGTCAGAAAAAAAGTTGTTGCACCCGTTTCGATTTCACCATTTATAATAGCATAATTGATGGGCGCAGCCCCTCGGTATTGTGGCAATAGCGATGCATGTAAATTAAAAGTGCCCAATGGCGGCATATTCCAAACCACTTCGGGCAACATCCTAAATGCCACAACAACCTGAACATCGGCTTGCAGTTGCCTTAACTCTTCCAGAAAGGTTTCATCTTTTAATTTTTCGGGCTGCAAAATAGCCAATCCTTTGTCCAACGCATATTGCTTAACGGGCGAAAACTGAATTTTATGTCCACGACCAGCAGGTTTGTCGGGCATTGTAATTACTCCAACCACATTGTAATTGTTTTCGACTAATATTTTCAGACTTTCAACAGCAAAGTCCGGCGTGCCCATAAAAACTATTCTCATTGTAGGTATGCTGTGTTTATTTATTTCGAAGCTGCTTTCACTTTGTACGAAGTGCTGGCTCGTCCTTTTACAATATTATTCATCTTCGATTTCAGTAACTGGCGACGAAGTGGAGAAACTTTGTCGGTAAACAAATGACCTTCCAAGTGATCGTATTCGTGCTGAATAACGCGCGCTTTAAATCCTTCAAAAACGTCAATATGCTCTACAAAATTAACATCTTGGTATTTAATTTTAATCGATTTGGAACGCTCTACATTTTCGTGTATGCCCGGAATGCTCAAACAACCCTCTTCGGCTTGTGCGCAATCTTCGCTCATCTCTATCATTTCGGGGTTTATCATCGCCACTTTAAAATCGGCAAGTTCCGGTTTATCTTCGCGAAAAGCCGCAAGATCAATCACAAAAAGTCGGATACCTAATCCAACTTGAGGTGCAGCCAGCCCAACACCTTCGGCATTATGCATGGTTTCGTACATATTTTCAATCAGCTCATTGAGCTTGGGATAATCGTTGGTAATAGGTCCAGCTACTTTGCGTAGCACCATATTGCCGAATGTATGAATTGGTAAAATCATTAAAAGTTACGAATTTTGAGTTATCAATTTTGAGTTAGGTTTATCTAACGCTTTCCATATATGTTTGCAAAATAATAGTAGCCGAAATGCGGTCGACTAAACCTTTGTTTTGGCGATCTTTTTTCTTTAAACCACCATCGAGCATGGTTTTGTGTGCCAAAACGGAAGTAAAACGTTCGTCCACATAAATCAGTTCAATGTCAGGGAACATTTCGCGCATTTTTTTAACAAAAGGCTCAATATACTGCATCGACTCGGAGTTGGTGCCATTCATTTGTTTGGGCAATCCCACCACAAATTTATCCACTTGCTCGCGCGCCACATAAGCTGAAATATAAGCCAAAATATCGTGCGTAGCTACCGTATCCAAACTATTAGCAATAAGTTGCATGGGATCGGTCACTGCCAATCCTACGCGTTTTTGTCCATAATCTATTGCTAATACTCGCCCCATTCAGTAGTTATTTGCTGCAAAGGTACAAAATTCAAACTTATCTGTCGATTTTATGGCTTTGTTTTAAAAAGTTTTGACATCGAAGTAGTGATAATTATCTATAAAATTAGTACTACTTGTGATTTTTGATTGTAAATCCAATTAAAAATAGTAAATTTGCACTTCGAATTAAATGCTGTCGACATGCACTTTAAAATGCTAATATACAGATATTTAAATTATTTAATTTGAAAGACAATTTCATTATACGAACAAAGTCAGTATGAGTCAAACCGAAAAACAATTCGATCAGGTAGCCGCACTTTGCCGCGACATTTTTACAAAAAAAATGAAGGATTATGGTGCTTCGTGGCGCATCCTTCGACCTCAATCAGTTACCGATCAGATTTTCATAAAAGCCAATCGCATTCGGAGTATCGAAACCAAAGGAGTCTCAAAAGTGGATGAAGGAATTCGCTCCGAACTCATTGCTATTGTCAATTATGGGATTATCGGACTTATACAGTTGGAGATAGGTTTTTCGGATTCCGACGATTTAACCTTTGAAAAAGGAATGGAACTGTATGATAAATACCTTCTTGAGGCTAAAAATTTGATGATGGCTAAAAATCACGACTACGACGAAGCTTGGCGCACCATGCGCATGGAATCGTACACAGATTTAATTCTGCAGAAAATATATAGAACCAAGCAAATTGAAGATAATAAAGGAGTTACACTTGCATCCGAAGGAATTGATGCTAATTATTTTGATATGATTAATTATGCGGTGTTTGGATTGATAAAGATTGAGGAAATGTCAATGTGATAATATGTTGATGTGATGATTAAGAAATTCAATTTAAACTTTAGGTACTTTACCGCTCGGCTCTGCCGCTTGGCTCGCCAAGAAACTTTACAAACCTTATAAACTTTATAAACTAAATCAATGTCGCAAACAAATTCTAGAATAAGCAATACCATTATGCATGCAAGCCGATTTTTGTTCGGACTTGTGTTTGTGTTTTCGGGCTTTGTAAAGGCTGTAGATCCACTAGGTATGACCTATAAATTACAAGATTATTTTACTGCTCTTGGTGGTATGTTTTATAGTTTATCCGACAATGCTTTATTGCTTGCTATTACTCTTTCTACTATCGAATTATTTATTGGGTTGAATCTCGTTTTTGCCATTCAAATTCGTCGCACTGCCTTTTTGGGTCTGCTTTTTATGCTGGTAATGACTCCATTAACGCTGTGGATTGCACTTAAAAATCCGGTTTCGGATTGCGGTTGCTTTGGCGATGCACTCAAAATATCTAATTGGGAAACCTTCTCCAAAAATATTGTATTATTGGCACTAATCATTGCTGTATTATTTACAACCCGTCCGCACCAAAAATTCTTTATTTTATGGGTCGAATGGATAGCTATGGTTATTTTTCTGAGCACTGGAATTGGCATTTCGACTTATGCATACAACCATTTACCACAAATTGATTTTTTACCATATAAAAAAGGAGTTAATATTGCCGAAGCAATAAAAATTCCTGAAAATGCGCCAACGGATAAATACGAAACAACTTTTATTTACGAAAAAGACGGTACGCAAAAAGAGTTTAGCTTGGATAATTATCCAAAAGATGACTCTACTTGGGTATTTGTTGACCAAAAAACTACGCTTGTCGAAGAAGGTTACAAACCACCTATTCACGACTTTACAATTTACAACCAACAATACGAAGATATAGCCCCAGACATAATTGCAACTGAAGGATATACGTATTTGGTTGTGATGTACGAATTAAATAAAGCTTCGATAGAAGGTGCACAACACGTACAAAAGCTGTTTGAGAAATATGAAAATACGAATGTTCGTATTTATGTATTAACCGCTTCGGCCGACGAAGATATTGATGCCTTTGTGCAAAAAACAAAGGTGACATTTCCATTTTACAAATCGGATCCCATTACACTTAAAACAATTATACGTGCTAATCCAGGATTGGTTCTGATTAAAAATGGCACTATTACAGGTAAATGGCATTGGAGGGATTTTTGATTTGGTAGAAAGCAAAAACAAAATCAAACTAAATAAATAATAGAAAAAATGAGAAAAAACATTGTTGCAGGAAACTGGAAAATGAACAAAACCCTACAAGAAGGGTTGGCGTTAGCTACAGAATTGAACGAAGCATTAGCTGGCGAAACACAAAAATGTGATGTTGTAATTGGAGTACCTTTTATTCACTTGGCAAGTGCAGTGGCTGCTGTTAATGCTAACAAAGTGGGTGTTGCTGCTCAAAACTGTGCTAACAAAGAATCAGGAGCATACACTGGCGAAGTAAGTGCCGCTATGGTTAAATCTACTGGTGCAGGCTACATTATTTTGGGACACTCAGAACGTCGCGAGTATTATGGTGAAACTAGTGCAATTTTGAACGACAAAGTAGCGTTAACTTTGGCTAATGGCTTAACTCCTATCTATTGCTGCGGCGAAGCGCTTGATGTGCGTAATGCAAACGAGCAAAATGCATACGTTAAAAACCAATTGGAGGAAACAGTTTTCAACTTATCGGCCGAAGATTTTAGCAAAATTGTAATTGCTTACGAACCGATTTGGGCTATCGGAACTGGTGTAACTGCTTCAACTGAGCAAGCTCAAGATATGTTGGCATTTATCCGTACTATTATTGCTGAAAAATTCGGCGCTGAAATTGCAGAAAACACTTCTATTTTATATGGTGGTAGCTGTAATGCTAAAAACGCTCCTGAACTTTTTGCTCAGCCTGATATTGATGGTGGACTAATTGGTGGCGCTTCATTGAAAGTAGCTGATTTCAAAGCTATTATTGATGCTTTTTGATTCAAACACATCAAAATAAACAATATAAAAATCCTGCAAATTCGTTTGCGGGATTTTTTTTGTATTTTTGCAACTAATTCCCTTTCAATAAATAAAATAATTGATAATTAAGTTATACGATACAAATCCGAACGCAGCCGAAATTCGACGAATAGTTGCTGCTTTGAGAGCAGGTGGTGTTATAATACTTCCTACCGATACGGTGTATGCCTTGGCCTGCGATATTTTTTGTCAGTCGGCTGTAGAATCAATCACAAAACTTAAGAATCATGACATGCGCCGAGCTAACTTATCGTTTATTTGTAGCGAGTTAAGCGAAGTAAGTGAATATGCCAAAATGGACGATTTTGCATTTAAGTTGATGAAACGGAATCTTCCTGGCCCCTTTACATTTATCTTACCAGGAAGCAGCAAGTTACCTAAGTTATTCAAAAATCGCAAAACAGTTGGTATTCGAATGCCAAACAATACCATAGCGCTCGAAATTGTGCGTGAGTTAGGTAATCCGCTTATGGTTAGTTCCATTTTTACCGACGAGGATACTACAGAATACATTACTGACCCAGAGTTAATTGAAGAAAAATATGGCAATCAGGTTGATTTTGTAATTGATGGTGGCTATGGCGGAGTGGAGCATTCAACCATTATTGATTGCACCAACGATGAACCCGAAATTATCCGACAAGGAGCAGGCGAATTGGTTTAAATCTTAACCCGCAATTCCATATCGGCAAAAGCAGCAGTCTGATTTTGAGTATCTTTGGCTGTTACCGCACTTCGACCACGCAAACGTGTAAATACATGAATATCCGAATCATACATTTCAATGTCGACTTCCTTACCATCGCTGGTTTTTAACCCTTTGTACAACATAGGAGCACTTACAGGGTCGGCAGTGGCATCAATCTTGCTTTTGTAAATTTTTAGTTTACTGCCTGCGGGCAATACAATGCCTTTTTCGAGGTTTTTGCGAGTCAGGTCAATTAATTCCATAAGTTGTTTTAACGATTCTTGCGGACGATAAACATACCATTTTCCCGCTTCACCCGTTTCGAGTACGGTAGTTGTATAGCCCAAAACGGGACCAACCAAACCCACCAACGTAAGTGTTTTGTTTGACGAAACAACAATTGGGTCAATTAAGAAAAATCCCTTTGGCTTGATGGTGAACGCATTAAAATATCCCGAACTAATCATTTCGACCAGCAAAGGAGCACCCGTTGAAGAGCCAGCCAAATAGATATTTTTAAACCCTTTTGTAGTTAGTTTCTGATATTCGGTTTTTATAGCTTCTTGCCAATTTTCCCAAGTAGCAGCCTTAAAGTCAGCATAATCCCTACCATGCCCGCCCAGCAAAACTTGCGAAACATAAAAAGTTTTCTTTAGATTAGCACGGTCGCGCAACTCATCCCATTCGAATGTAGTAGCCGAATAGCCATGGGCTGCAATTATTACAGGCGTGTCTTTTTGAGCTGTTGTTGGATTAGAAATATATTCCGAAACTAAATATTTTGTTGGCTGAGTCAACGTCAAATCGTTTATCTGATTACCATCCAACATAGTGGCATTATCTATTTCGGGTTGTGGATTACAAGCTATAAGCGCAAGGCAACAAATTATAATTAGATGTACTCGTGTCATGATATTTTCTTAATTATTAATTCTTAATTGTTAATTATAAATTATTAAACCGATACATAATACTCAACTTGTAAAACACCGGAAAAAGTGAACCCGGAATATCTACACCATTACCACTACGCACATTATAACCTGCGGTTAACGAGGCTGTTATAGGTAATTTGAAATCGTATTGCAGACCCGTTTCGACGGCCAATATTGCACTCGACTTAGGCAATATATCAAAAGCAGGATTTTCATAATCAACCACAAACAATCCCGTATTTAGACCAGCTAACACTTGCAAACTTTTTTTCGAAAAGAAATAATAATGTGCACCAAGCACCAAATAATCTTGCTTCAGAGCATTCGTACCTATGGCGCTTCCTAATCGGCTGGTAAGATAAGAGGCTTTGATATGAATCTTTTTGTCTAGCAATCGCTCACAGGTATAATCCAAGCCCACACCATTTTCGTTGTATAGGTATTGCGTTTGTTGCATTACCAAGCCAACACGCAAATCGCGCGAGATTGTTTTTTGAGCAAACAAAACTGTTGCTGTTAAAAATAAAAATACGGTTGTGAGTGTTTTTCGATTCATGATCCCTCCTACTTGTTAGCCTTAATAAGTGTTAGCTTATTTTGGTTGAATATTATATTTATATCCAAAATTAAATTCGCATATTATAACGTACAATTTGCCCAATTTGTTTACAAATAGCAATTAAAAACGAAGCAGTTGTGCATAACTCCGATTATTTCAAACTAAAATCAGTATATTTGTAATCTATTTCAATGCTTTAAAATTCAATTAATATGAACGAGATTATTTGTCCTAATTGCCACAAAGCTTTTCAGGTTGACGAGGCTGGATTTGCCAATATTTTAAAACAAGTACGCGACCGCCAGTTCGATGAGGAAGTACGCAACCGACTCACAATTGCTGATAAAGAAAAGGAAAATGCCGTAAAACTAGCCGAGGCCAATCTCAGAAATTCCATTCAGGATTCGTTAGCCCGTAAAGAGCAGGAAATAGCCGACCTCAAGGCCAAAGCTGCACTAGCACTTACGCAGCAGTTAAGCCAAAAAGAAAGTCAGATTGCCGAAATGAAAGCTCGAATAGAAAAGGCTGAGTTGGAAAAATCACTGTCGATAGCACAAGCAGTACAGAAAATTGAAAAAGAGCGCGATGACTTGATCAACAACATAAAAAATAAGGATATTGAAAAGAGACTCCTCGAAACTACGCTTGCCGAAAAACATGCTTCAGAACTCCGCACAAAAGATGACATTATTCGCCTAAAGGACGAAGAAATTACCATGCGTAAAGATATGAAGCTCAAATTATCAACTAAAATGCTTGGAGAAACATTGGAGCAACACTGCGAAATAGAATTCAACAAACTGCGATCAACCGCATTCCAGAAAGCCTATTTCGAAAAGGACAATGACGCCCGCACTGGCAGCAAGGGCGACTTTATTTACCGCGAAATGGATGATGCAGGTAACGAAATTATCTCCATTATGTTCGAAATGAAAAACGAAAGCGACGAAACAGCCACCAAAAAACGCAACGAAGATTTTCTGAAAGAATTGGACAAGGACCGCACTGAAAAACGTTGCGAATATGCTGTGTTAGTTTCCCTTCTTGAAACCGAAAGCGAACTATATAATACGGGGATTGTAGATGTGTCGTACAAATATCCTAAAATGTATGTTGTTCGTCCACAGTTTTTTATCCCCATCATTACACTACTTCGCAATGCCGCCACCAATTCCATGCAGTACAAAGCCGAATTAGCGCAAGTGCGTAATCAAAATATTGATATTACGCGTTTCGAAGAGAAAATGAATGATTTTAAAGAAGGATTTGCACGCAATTACGACCTTGCGAGCCGGAAGTTTAAAACAGCAATTGATGAAATAGACAAAACCATTGACCATCTTCAAAAAACAAAAGAAGCCTTACTTTCGTCCGAAAATAACCTGCGCCTCGCCAATAACAAAACAGAGGAGTTAACCGTAAAAAAACTCACACACGGCAACCCAACTATGAAAGCAAAATTCGACGAATTAGGTCGTAGTTTAGATTCAATTTAAGAAATCATTTAACTTGACACATACTACATTAACTGCAGTTAAAACAAGTACAACAACAGTAGTCAATGCAAATCGGCTTGTATTAGAGCAGTGCATTAATATTATCGGCATTTACAATATCCTTTCCTCCTGTTTCGTACAGTTTTGCAATGCGGTCGGCAAAGCGTTCTTCAACTTTACCGCGTATGATTTTCATGGTGCTATTTACTAAACCATTTTGCTCGGTAAAAGGCTCTCCTAGCACTGCAATGGCGGCAGGCAACCAACGCTCAGGAAACATTCCTTCGAATTTTCCACCTTTTTTGTATTCGTTAATTTCGCGTTGCAATTTGTTCAAGGCCAGTTCTTTTGCTTCGGTGCTTGCCCAATCAAGTGTTGCATTTTTGTGTTTCACGTAGTTCTTTAAAACTTCTTTGTTAACTACAATAATACCACTAGTATAGGCATCCTGATTATTGTGCAAAATTACCTGATCAATGAATTTCGAATTATCAGCAAGCGATTCTTCAATGCCTTCGGGGCTATATTTTTCGCCATCGCTACCTATCAACAGGCTTTTAAAACGACCTACCACATATAAAAAACCATCATTGTCCATGTAGCCCATATCGCCGGTATGTAACCAACCATCTTTTATTGTTTCGGCAGTAGATTTCTCATTTTTATAATAGCCCGCCATTACGTTTTCGCCTTTAATAACGATTTCGCCTTTTTCAAAGTTTGGCAATTCAGCTCCATCGGTATCGCAAATTTTCAATTCCAATGGTGAAACTAAATAACCCGAAGATCCCAATTTGTGATTCTTTAGTCCGTTCGACGAAATAATGGGAGTTGCTTCGCTCAAGCCATATCCTTGGAACATAGGCATTCCAATGGCATAAAAAAAGCGCTGCAAATCAATGTCGAGTAATGCACCGCCACCAATAAAAAACTTGAGGTTACCTCCAAATCCTGCACGAATTTTAGAAAACAATATCTTATCAAATAGGTTTAATAGTGGTTTTTTAAGCGCTTGCGCACCTTTACCCTTATTATAACCTTCTTTGTTATAAGCATAGGCCATTTTGAGAGCTGTATTGAAAAGCCTTTCAGCAGTTGGTCCTTTGGCTTTAATATTTGTTTCGATACTTTTCTTGAAGTTTTTGGCCAAAGCTGGCACACTCAACAGTAAATCGGGTTTGAGTTCATTGATATTTACTGGAATGTTTTTCAAAGTTTCGAGACCTGTTTTGCCCGCTTGTACGGTTCCCACACTTGCACCACAAGCCATAAAACTATAAAATCCAGCCACATGGGCAAAACAATGGTCGAGTGGCAAAATAATTAAAGTGCGGTAAGTAGGCGGAATAGTCATAAGCGTTAATGCCTGTTCCACATTAGCAGTATAATTGCGATGCGTGAGCATAATGCCTTTAGGGTCGGCAGTAGTGCCCGAGGTATAACTTATGTTTGCCAAGTCGTCGGGTTTTAGTTGCGAAGCCACAACCTGAACTAAGTCGGGATTTTTCTTAATTAAATCCTTGCCCCATTTTTGCAGTTGAGTAAGTGGAATTTCCTTTGCTTCATAATCGACTTGCGGATCAAAAATAATCACATTCTTAATTTCGGGTAAAGCTGAAGCAATGGTTCTGATTTTTTTTAATTGCGAACCCGAAACCAATATATATTTAGCTTCGGAATGCATCAATCTAAAAATTAAATCGTTGCTTTCCTCTAACTTTATCGAAAGTGGCACATTAATTGCGCCAGCATGCAAAATACCCAACTCGCCAATAATCCAAGCATTTCGGCCTTCGGATAGCAAAGCCACTTTATCACCTAACTTTACACCAAGTTTTATTAAACCAGCAGCCAATACATGAGCTTGTTGTTTTGTTTCAGCGTAGGTAGTAGGTTGATAGCCTTTGTCGCCTTTTTCCCACAGAAAAGTATTATCAGCATATTTATCAACACTCTGATTTAATAAATCTATTATGGTTGGTTGCATCTTTTGTTTGAAAATTTTGAAATTGGTTTTCCGTTGTCCTTCGTATGTTGAGTTTTACTGATTCAGCACATCTACAATATCATTGCTAAAAAAGAACTCACATCTACGGTTCGGACGGTATTTCATTTGAGGAAGTATTATTTTTCCTTTTCCATTGGCAATGATTCTATCTTCGGCAATGTCCCAAATTTTCACCATTTCGCGCTTCACCCTATCGGAGCGGCGCTGACTTAAACTTTCATTATAGGTCATATCGCCCAAAAAGTCGCAATAGCCACGTACTTCAACAAGCAACGAAGTATCTTTACGCATTTGCGAAGCCACTTTGCTGATGGTAATCAATGCATCGTTGTCGAGTTCGGTTCTATCAAAATCAAAATACACAGCAGGAATATCATCAGGTATTTCAGTTTTATTGCGCTGATTTTTCTGTTCTTTTTGAACTTGTACAGGAAGTGTTTTGCCGTAAAAATCGACTACTGTATTAGGAGGTGTATTCGGGTCTAAATCGCGTAAGTCAATAACACCATCGTTGTCGGAGTCGGGCCCAACATTAGCAATCAAGTCTTCGAGCTTTTTCACGCGCGGAATTAAGTCCTTCACCTTTTTCTCCACCGTATCCACTCTACGTTTAAGACCTGCCATATCTTTTTTAACCTCATCTATCATTGCCAAACTAGGTTCCGGATCCCATTCTCTATTGGTTATATTCCGTAAGTGGTCGCGCTTAATAGAGTTAAACTTATAACGTAAGTAAACTGTTCCAGCTCCGATATAGTCGTTGGTAACACCATCCCAATTAAGGTAAGTAGCACCTTCTAAATTATCCTTTGCATACGCTCTATAATGCACTTTAGCACCAACTGCCAAGGGTTTACTGAAATTATACTCTAGCGAAAAAGTAACAGGCGTCGACACCGAAACACCATATTTCATAACGCCACTTTTAGTTAAATGTATAGGACGTACTTGACCATTGTATTTAATATCAACATAAGTGGCATCATCAGGTATAACATCATTACTTGGAAAATAACGAATATCAAAGGTATAATAAGCCAAGCCCACACCTAAGGATCCGAGCACAAAAAATTTCGACTTTGTATTCGGAAAAATTAAACGGGTAAAATTGATGGTAGCTAAAAAATCTGAGTTTACAAGGTCAGTGTTGATATACATGGCTGTAGGGCTATTGTTTTTTGCCCGTAACGGAAAGTAATAGGCATCTAATCCTAATCCCCAGGTTGGTGTTAAAGCATACTCAATATTGGCTCCATAAGTAATATCTCTGAACGAAGTAGGGATAATATGTACCAAATCTTGATTAATATCGCCGTCGAAAACATTGTACCCATATTCAGGCATAAATGACCAACGAGATATTTTCTTGGCTTGTGAAAATATTATTGTTGGTAAAATAATTAAAATAATAAGAATTATTTTTTTTATGCAGAGCATTAGGTCGAAGATATAATTTTTAAATTGTTTAGGACATTAATTTATTTAAATCAAAATGAACTACTTACAAATTTACGAATGAATATTTATTATTTGATATATTAATCTGATTCAAATTTAAAAATACAATTTCGAATTGTATTTTTGTTTAATTTCAATTAGATGCAATTCTCCCACTATATAGATATGACAAAAATAATTAAATTTCTTCTTATATTGGAATAATAATAAAATTAATATATTACATTATATTACATATCTATTCTTCAATACACTTTTATATCTGATAATATGATATTTACGTAAATATTAAAAATATATAATTTATTTAATGAAAAACAATTTAATATTCATTACATATGCTGATAGATGTTTTATTCAGCAAACTAGTATTCCTATTTGGATATTTTTTCAAATCAATTCTTACTGAATAATTTATTATTTAATGTATTTTGGATCAATAAATTGCATTAAACTGTTGAATTTATATTTTATTTCGGAATAATATATTCAACATTGAATATCAAATTTAAAGACATATTAAATTTGAATAATTATATATTTTATATATAGTTGATTTTTAGTGGTCTACAAATATTATATTATTAATCAATTAAATCACATTCAAATTTCATTTTTTTGCAATAATCAAATTAGTAACACCTCATTATGAGCTGATTACAACATTTTTAATTTAAAACACTAAAATCAAATAGTTATGAACATAAAATTTACATGTAATTGATTAACTGCAATTTACACTGTTGATAACTGCTGTTCATAAGTTGTTTATAAGTACATGTCAAAATACTTGCAAACCCCCTACTCTATGTTGTATATTTGCATCATGAGTTACGGCTCAAAACATGAAACGCATGTTGAAACGCTCATTGAAATACTGATACATCAAGAAAAGTCAATAGTTGAATATTTGATTCCAAAAACATGGAGAAACAATTGTTAAAGTAAAAAACGTACTGACTGTTAAGGTATAGCTATCTCCGTTATTGTTGGCGCAAGCGGGCAATGAGATGCATAGTAATACAAATGGTTTTAAGGTTTTAAGCTTGATAATAGTTACAAAGTGTTTTAGACTTAATAAATATGGTGCGTTTGAATAAAACGCAAGCCAATCTCCCCCAGAGAAAGGTAAGCCGGGTAGTCGGGATGGAAATAAAATAAAAAGTAATTCGTTACTTATATTCATTTCCGGCCACAACAGAAAAAGCAGCAATGCTTTTAAAATTGTGACTAAAAGTTCAGGGCGATGCAGTCCAAAAAAAATTAAAAGTCGACGGAATTTCAGAGTTTAACTATAAAGAAGTTTATAATGAACTTTTTTATTTTTTGGTAAAAAGCCAAAAGAGAAAAAATCGAACAAAGTGTAAACGAGAATCTATGTAACAAATGTACTTAATAATAGTATTAAGAAGATGCGATATAGATTGAGGCAAGCATTAAATCAAGCAAAATCACGGATTAGAAACTATGCAAATAGCAGATAAAACAGTGAGTATTGTGACGATGAAGCACCGCATAAATCCGAAGATGTTTCCCATTGATAAAACAATGAAAATATCGACACAGAAAATCAGAAACACAATGATCGAAGATTTTAAAAGTCGGCAGAAGCTAAGTAAAACGTGACTAAAGACAGACTCAAATAGAAGCAAACTGACGCAAGTTGGTTACTCTCAATCAAGTCGAAAATCGAACTCTTGAAAGTGAAATCAGTATTTAAAAGCATTAAAGCAGCAATTTATGTTCAGAGAGGGTGTCCGCAAGGATACCCTCTTTCCGTTTCATAAAGTTAAACCGAAATTTTTGATGGTAGTTTGATTTATAATTCTTACTTTTGTATACTAGTTTTAATACAGGATCCTTTTATTCGAATCATAATGAACAATGCCAATTCATTTTCGGAGTTTAAAAATGTAGTTATCAAAGACGATAATATCAATTTTGGGATTACCATCAATTCGGTAGGTTATAAAATGGTGCATGCCGACGAAAAAAAGAATAATACCACCCAATCGAAAGACTTTAAGTATCAATACAAAAAAGGCAAGGTATCAAACGAATTTAAGTTGATTTACATAACCAATGGCATTGGATATGTTTGCTTTGACGATGCACCAGAACTCGAAATATCCAAAGGTAAAGTGCTTCTTATCAGCCCAAATCAAAAATATACCTATTATCATCTTAATACCAGCGAATGGAAAGAATATTTTATCCGCTTTGAAACAGATATGGTATTTAGTATGCTCATACGCAAATTTTTTCCGATTGAAAACTCCATTATTGATATTGGGTTTAACGAAGAGTTGATGAGGCTATTTCATCGGGCCATCGCTGTGGTTCAGAATGGTTTAAAATCATCGCAAGTATATTTATCGGGCATGCTTTTTCATGTATTAGGTCTGATAATTGCCGAATCGAAAAACAAAACGTTAGAAAAAAAAGAAAGGCAAAAAATAGAACAAGCCAAAATAATTATGAGCGAAAATGTGTATGAGAATATGCCCATTCAAGACATTGCCTCAAGTTTGAATTTAAGCTATGCCTTATTCCGTCGGAATTTTAAGAAATACACTGATGAATCGCCTGCGAGATATTACAACGATATAAAATTGAATAAAGCAAAACAATTGTTGGTTGAATCATCGGATTCGATAAAAGAAATTTCGTTTAAATTGCAATTTACAAGTTTGGAGTATTTTTCCACCTCTTTTAAACGCATGACTGGACTCACACCATCCGAATTTAGACTAAGCGAACGAACTATACATTAAGCACTTATCAGCAAAAAGAGCTGTCTTGAATTTTATCAGGACAACTCTTTTTATATTTAAAAAATGTCTTGTCCTGAAATAACGTTACACTAAAAAAAAGTTATGAAAGACAAACAA
>JBMOHZ010000025.1:0-14645 GCA_049317585.1 Paludibacter sp. | reverse complement strand
ACGTCGGCAGCTTTGGTAAAAATACCACCACCTACACGTGCAAACAATGCTTGCGTAGAAGCACCCATACCAAAAGTAAGTGTAGTAGTTGTTACAACAATTAATTTCATAGTATCTCCTGCGGCATAATTTGAGCCATCCAATACTCCAATTAAATCCAAACCTTGTAAGGCGTAGAACCAAATTGAAATGTCGAGCAAACCAAGTCCAACAACTACTAAGCCCATTACAGCACCTGAGCGGAAAGCCAATTGTAGACCATCGTTCAGCGAACGTTGAGCAGCATTAGCAGCACGAGCTGAAGCATAAGTAGCGGTTTTCATACCAAAGAAACCAGCTAAACCAGAGAAAAAACCACCTGTAATAAAGGCAAATGGTACCCATGGATTTTGAATTTCCAAACCATAAGCCATAATAGCAAAAATACTTGTAAGAATTACAAAAACAATAGTCACCACTTTGTACTGTTGTTTCAAATAAGCCATTGCACCTTCACGAACGTGTTTGGCAATTTTCTTCATTGTATCTGTTCCTTCGCTTTCTTTAAGCATTTGCTTAAAAAAGTAATACGCAAAGCCCAGTGCAACAATAGACGCAATCGGCACTAAAAAGAAAATGTTATTTTCCATAAAATTAAAAATGAATAAATAGTTAATAAATTGATTTGATTTTATATTGTCAAAAGTCAAAGACCAAAGGTTAAAAATCGAAAATCAAAGGTCATTTGACCCTTTCTTTTTTCTTTTTGCTTTTTACCTTTAACTGCCGATTTTAAAAATTAATTTTAAGTCCGTTATTTATTGTTTTTGGACTTCAAACCTTTTAAATTACTAAATTAATATACTCTTTCAATATCGAAAGTGAATAATCGCCTGCATGTTGATTAACAAAGCCAATAGCCGACGCATGCGCCTCTTCGTCAGCTGAATCGGAAATAACCCGTACAACTATCAATGGAACGCCATAATCATCACAAACCTGCGCTACGGCAGCTCCTTCCATTTCGGCACAAACTACCGAAGGTAAGTTTTTAATTAGTGCGTTTTTCATTTCGGTACTCGAAATAAACAAATCACCGCTGGCAATATCACCAGTTAGTAATTTGGGGTAAAGTATATTTTGATCGCTCAATATTTTACGAAAATCTTTGTCATTTTTCAAAAAATTATGAACGGCTTTTATCATTATATCTACATTCTGCTGAGGAATTTCGTACGAAGTTTTTCCTGTTAGTGGAATTTCAAATCGACGCATTAATGGACGAGCATCCATGTCGTGCTGAAATAATCGTTGTGCAATTACAATATCACCTACATTCAAATCGGGCGAAATAGCACCTGCTACACCTGTAAACACGATTCTATCGACCTTGAACTCTAAAATCATATTGGTAGCCGTAGTAGCGGCAGCCACTTTACCCCAACGCGAAAAAACAGCAACAACATCTTGATTATTAAGCCTGCCTTTATAGTAAATTCGGCTGCCACACTCCACAATTTCTTTGTCGGTGATAGCAGCAATAATCTTATCCATTTCTTCGGGCATGGCACCCATTATTCCTAATAACATAATTAGAGAATTTACAATTTTATTATTTACAATTCAAAATATTCATAATCCTCTGATAAAGAGTCGGATGTGAATAATGAAAAAACACATACAACGGATGTGGCATCAAATTGCTTAACGATGTGGCCGATAATTTTTTCAACCCTGAAATCAATTCAGCACCAAATCCGTGCTTTGCCGCAAAATTATCAGCCTGATATTCGTATTTGCGCGAAAGTTGATTGGTAACCAAATCGAGCAACAGCGAAACAGGTGAATATATTATTCCAAAAGCCAAAACATTTAAATGAAAACTAGCTTCGTTTCCTCCTAAGGCTTGAGCCAAGGCATCGCTTTTAAGTATCAACCCTAACAAATAAAATAGCAATAAAGTGGTTGGAAGCGAAATCAACATGTTTTTCAACGTATGCTTGTGTTTGTAATGACCAATTTCGTGTGCCAGTACCGATACAATTTCGTTGGTAGTCATTTTGTCCATCAGGGTGTCGTATAGCACAATACGCTTTTTGGGGCCGAAACCGGTAAAGTATGCATTGGCTTTTGTAGAGCGCTTCGAACCGTCAATTACAAAGATATTTTTCAGTTTGAAGTCCACTTTTTGAGCAAATTTTTCAATTTCGGTACGCAATTCACCTTCGGGAAGTGGAGTTTGTTTGTTGAAAAGTGGCACAATAAGTTCGGAATAGAACATACTCATAAACAAGCTAAATACCGTGACTACACTCCAAGCAATGAGCCAGAAATAGTTTGCTGAAGAATTGTAAATAGATATGATAGCATATAAAAGACCACCTCCAATAATTATTGTGAGTAAATATCCCTTTATTTTGTCGAAAATAAAAATTTTTGATGTAACTTTGTTGAATCCAAAGCGTTCTTCAATTACAAATGTATCGTACCAAGCAAAAGGTGTTGAAATAATATCATTTACAATAAATATTATTCCAAAAAACACCAACGAGCGTAACGTTTCGTTTGCAATAATAGGCTGAAGTGCATTATCGAGCCATCCAAAGCCGCCAAATGCATACATTCCTAGTGTAACTAAGAAACTAAATGTGGAACTTATCATTCCAAATTTTGTATTTGTTCTGAAGTAATCTTGTTGCTGATCGTATTTTTCAGGATTGTAAATGTCCGAAAGAATTTGGGGAAGCTGAATTTTGGAATGTTTTATGTTTAAGAGGGCTAAAAATCGTTCGAGGCCAAAATCGGCAACGAGAATGATAATTATAACATAAAAAAGATATTCCGACATGTTGAATATAAAATAACCCTGATTTTTTCGAGCCACAAATATACATAAAAAGTTTCGATTAAAAAATAATTTAAAATAACTACTCAATAAACGCATAAGTGTGCTGTAAATTTATCACTCATACTCATTTTAAACTTATGATTTGATATTGAATCACATAACATTCACAACAATAATACTTTATAAATCAATATTTTATGAAATTATACACGGAAGTATACCTTATATTATTGCTACTGATTTTTGTAACTGATTATTTTTTGCATAAACAGCTTAAAAATCGCATACATATTTACAAAATATTCAATTTTTCCATTGCTGCCTTTTTTGTTTTTTCCTTTACATGGATAAAGTTCTTTTCAATTTATCTGATTGATTATAAATTACCAGCTATATTAATGTGGTTCAATTTATTCTTTTTATGTATCTATATACCCAAAATTGTTATTTTAATTTTCAATATTCTCAAAAAAAAATATAAAAATCAGATAGTTGCACTAAACTCGGTACAGTATATGGTTTTATCGGCTTTTATATTTATAGTTTTTTATAGTTCATTTGTCACCCCGTTTCAATTTAAGGTCAGAAAAACCGAAGTTATTCTTCCAACTTTACCGCCAGCTTTTAATAATTTTAAAATTGTTCAACTATCTGATATTCATTTAGGAAGCAGACCCTTCGATAAAGAATTTTACAAAACTATGATTCAAATTGTAAACAATCAGCATCCTGACATGGTAGTATTTACAGGTGATATGGTCAATAATTTTGCTGAAGAGATGATAGGATATAAGGAATTGTTTAAAAAAATAAAGGCCTCCGAAAAATATGCTATTCTGGGCAACCACGATTATGGCGATTATTCAAAATGGAATACAGAACAAGCCAAAGCAGATAACTTGAATAAGATAAAATCAAATTTCGAAGCTTTTGGTTTTAAATTATTGCTCAACAAACATGTTTTTATATATTCCAACAAAGATAGCATTGCACTAATTGGAGTTGAGAATTATTATAAAAATCCGAAAAAAAATTATGCTAAGCTTGATAAAGCTATTGAGGGAATTAAAACTACCACCTTTCAGCTTTTGCTTTCGCACAATCCAACTCAATGGGAACAAGAGGTTTTAAAACACAAGGAAATAAAACTAACCTTATCCGGACATACTCATGCAGCACAAATGGGAACCGAAATTTTTGGAAAAATTCTATCGCCAGCCTTTTTTATTTACAAACAATATAACGGATTATACAGCATAAACGAACAAAAACTATATGTGTCAAGAGGCATTGGCTATATTGGGCTACCTATTTTAATTGGACTAAATCCCGAAATAAGTGTTATCACGCTAAAATCAAAATAAAATCATAAAACTAACCTCATGCAAATACTGCAACGTTTAAATAAAATCATTTTTCTTTGTATATTTCAATTTATCGCGTTTTCGTGCACCGAAAAACCGAACAACACCATTCGAATTGGATTACTACAAGGACCTACAGCAATTAGTTTTGCCTATATGATGGCAAATCCACCTCGTATTGAAGGTAAAAAAATTGAATTCATAATTAAAAATGACCCACAGCAAATACAAGCAATGATGATGCGAAATGAAGTGGAATTTGCTGTTTTGCCGACGGTAATGGCCGCAAATCTGTACAATAAAGGATTGGATTACACAATGGTAGCATGTCCTATTTGGGGAACAATGTATATACTAAGCAATGAACCAAAAACACTAGTTACAAACAACTTATCTAACAAAAAAGTATCAATTTTCGGTCAAGGTGCCACGCCAGATGTGCTTTTTCAGCAGTTTATTCAAGCTAAAAATATTACAAACATAAAATTAGATTATAGTTTTTCAACCAATAACGACTTAGCTTTGGCATTACTGCAAGGAAAGGTTGAAAATGCAGTAATTTCAGAGCCTTTAGTGAGTACATTACTTCAAAAAAATTCAAAAATTCATATCATTTCTAAGCTAGATTTTCAAGATTATTTGGGTAAATCTGACAAAGACATTTTTACACAAACGGCTTTTGTTGTAAATAAAAAGTTTTCAAAAAATTATCCCAACACAATGCACATGATATGCAAAACATATGCTGAAAGCTGTAATTATGTAAACTTAGAACCCGAAAAAACAGCAGAAATATTGGTTCAAAATAAAATTTTTACGGATAAAAAAACGTCAATAATTTCATTACCATTATGCAATATTCATTATGTAGCATCGTTTGCTATTGAGCAGGAAATCAATAAATATCTGTCGCTTTTTTTCAACTTCAATCCAAACACAATTGGGAATAAAATGCCCGATCGTGGTTTTATTTTTCAAGAACATTAAGCTATGATTAAAAAAAACTTACCAGTTATACTTTCCATATTGTTTTTATTAATTATTTGGCAATTAATAGCTTACACGGTAAATTATTCGGCTATTTTTCCTTCAGTATTTGATTTATTTAAAAACAGTTTTGAATTACTCGGAAATCAGTTTTTTTACATGTCATTATTGGTAACAATTTTACGTGGAATATTGGGTTTTCTACTTTCGTATATAGTAGCAATTACATTAGCTACTTTAGCATCACAAAATTTATTTTTCAAACAGTTTTTTCAACCTATCATTGTTACATTTCGTTCAATACCAGTTATTTCTGTAGTATTAGTCGCACTTTTATGGTTCTCGCCTCCAGTATTGCCTGTTTTTATTGCATTTTTAACCATGTTTCCTATTCTATATCAGTCAGTTTTAAGTGGCTTTCAAGCGGTCGACACAAAGTTAATAGAAATGTCAACACTATTTGGAAAAACAAAATGGCATACTTATATTCATATATTGTTACCTGCTTCAAAAATGCAAATATTTGGTGGAATAAGTACTGCAACTGGCTTTGGCTGGCGAGCTATAATTATTGGCGAAGCCCTTGCACAACCAATTAGTGGAATTGGCACAGGTATGAAAATGGCACAAGTTTATCTTAATGTATCTGAACTATTTGCCTGGACATTGTTGGCAATTGCTATCAGCTATGTTTTCGACAAAATTGTTTGGAAAATTGCAAATTCAGCATATATATACAATTACCACATATCAAATATGCATAAAAATACCAACAAACCTAATAACAGTATAAAAACTTTGAAATTTTCAGCTATTACCAAAAGTTTTCAATCCAACATGATATTTGAAAAAATGAATTACGAGTTCGATTCCAATAAAGTTTACTTATTAAAAGCACCTTCGGGTAAAGGGAAATCAACCTTACTAATGCTGGCTTCGGGCTTATTAAGTATGGATGAAGGTGTTATAAATCAATCAAACATCCATTCAAAAGCATATTCGTTTCAGGATCATCGTTTGTGCGGTTGGCTAAAAGTTATTGACAATATAAATTATCCATTATCAAAAAAACAACTTTCAAATTCGAATTATCACACATTAAATCAAGAAGTTATTAACAAACTTGAAATTGCTGATTTACTTAACAAATACCCCAACGAATTAAGCGGAGGTGAACTGCAACGAGTGACCCTAGCAAGAGCTTTGGTTGCGAAATCGGATTTACTATTACTTGATGAACCTCTAAATGGTTTGGACGCTGAGTTGAAACTGCGAATAATGAAATATCTAGGCGATTATATTATTGCTCACAAACCACTGGTTTTATGGGCAACACACGAAGAGATTAAAATGGATGGGATTGAGTTGGAGAACGTTAGTTTTTAATTGTAGACCCGTGTGCCAAAAATTGAACTTCCAATTCGTACCATAGTGCTTCCACATTCAATAGCTATAGAAAAGTCATCGGACATACCCATTGATAATTGCGAAAATGCTGGATTCTTAGTAAAATAATCCGACTTTAATTTTTCGAAAATCTCTTTTAACTGTTTAAATTCGGCTGCAATTAGTTTTTTATCCTGACTAAAAGTTGCCATTCCCATTAACCCACAAATTTGGATATTTGGATAATTATTCATTCTGTTTTTTTGGCAAAATTCCAACAGTTCAGTTTGGTCGAAACCAAACTTTGTTTCTTCGGTAGCAATGTGAACTTGAAGCAAACAGTTAACTACGCGTCCTGCTTTTTGAGCATTTTTGTCAATCTCGGCAAGTAATTTTTCGGAATCAACTCCATGAATCAAACTCACAAAAGGAACAATATATTTTACTTTGTTCGATTGTAAATGACCAATAAAATGCCATTCAATATCCTTAGGCAAGCGTTCATATTTGCCGCTCATTTCCTGCACTTTACTCTCACCAAAAACACGCTCACCAGCATTGTATGCCTCAACTATAGCTTCGTCGGGATGAAACTTCGACACACAAACTAATTTTATTTGCGATGGAAGTTGTTTCCGAATATAAGCTATATTTGATGCTATCGACATTTATTCCGATTTTTCAAATTTATATACATCCATAATGGCTGTTTCGGTAATAGAGGCAACTTCAAAGTCAGCCATTGTGCCTTTCATACCTTCGAGTAATCCTGTCAAAGCATCTTTCATATCCGTAGCTTGTACCATCATGGTATTTCCTGTACGTTTTTCAATTCCCTTTTCCTCGTCTATGGTTATAAAATTAACTCTTGAACGATACCATTTATCGCCATTTTCGTTGAAAAACATTTCGTTTATTTTAGTACGTTTAATATTTGCAACTTGAAATTCGCCACTAATAAAGGGTTTCATTTCGTCAATTATTCGCGATTCTGCCTCAGTAAACGACAATGCATCAACTAAATATCCTTGACTTACTTTCACTATATTGCCATCATCGGCAGTTTTTTCATATTTAACTTTGCATTCGAACCAAGTGTGCATATTTTTAATTTTTTTATGTTTTATCAATCCTAATATTTTAAATATCAGAATGATAAATATTTTTGACATTCTTTTTTTTTGTATTACAAAGATAACATCTTTTTCGGGATAGCTTGCTTTAAAAACAAAAAAATATCGGATTACTCAGCTAATGAATAATCCGATATTTTAGTTTACAATATTTAAGTTAGCGAACAGCTAACTGATACATATAAGAAGTTGAAATAAATTTAATTTCCATATTAATAATCTGTTCATTTTCGATATAGGCTATTACAAAACACTTCCTTTTGTTAGGGCAAGTAGAACTTAAACGCAACAACTTACCATTATTGCGAGGAGTTTCGCTAAGCAGTTCCAAATCAAAACAATAATCAGGAATATTTGAAACTAGTAGTTTGTGATTTTGTAAATCCATTACAACATCTACATTTGCTTCCTTTGCTTCTCCATAAGGATATGCATCGCTTCGTGTAGCAATTTTTATTGCTTTTGCATTATAAATCTGAGCATTTGCAGCTTCAACAATTAATAATGTAAGAATAAATAAAACACTTGATTTCATAATAATCGATTTTGAAGAAATTAATTATCGTAAATCATTTAAATCAAATCTCATTCCATTTTACATTAAATTGACTATCAACAATATAACATATTTAAAACTATTCAAAAACGAACAATTACTCGATTTCGAGTATTCGATTTTGAAGATATGTTGAATTTTAGAAATAAAAAACGGCTTCACATTTCTGCTAAGCCGTTTTCTAAAACTATTTACCTTTATATGTTTTTCTCTACCCAAACTCGTGCATTTACAAACGCTTCCACCCACGGAGTGATTTGGTCGCTGTTTTTGCGGTCGGCAGGATAATTGGCACATTGCCATGGGAAAATAGCACGCTCAGGGTGAGGCATCATGGCCAAATGACGACCGTCACCCGAGCAAATACCTGCTGTGGCATAGTCAGAACCATTTGGATTGGCCGGATAACCAGCGTGTGTATATTTTGCAATGATATTGTATTCGTTTTCTGCTTTTGGCAAGTAGAATTTTCCTTCACCGTGCGCCACCCAAACACCTAATTTACTTCCGCTTAACGAACCTAACATTACTGAATTGTTTTCAGGAATAGTTAAGCCAACAAAACCAGATTCAAATTTGTGCGAGTCGTTGTGTAACATGCGTGGTTTCACATCATGCTCGGTTGTTATTACACCCAATTCCACCATTAGCTGACAACCATTACAAATACCTAAACTTAAGGTATCGGTACGTTTGTAGAAATTATCCAACGCCAGTTTTGCTTTTTCGTTGTAAAGGAAACCTCCTGCCCAACCTTTGGCAGAGCCAAGAACGTCAGAATTAGAGAATCCACCACAGAACACCACCATATTTACGTCTTCCAGCGTTTCGCGACCTGTAGCTAAGTCGGTCATGTGAACATCTTTCACATCAAAACCGGCCAGATACAAGGCGTAAGCCATTTCACGCTCACCATTTGTTCCTTTTTCGCGAATGATAGCAGCTTTTACGCCACTTGGTTTGCGGTCGGGCGAAATGCCGAATTGCGATAATTTGCCTTTAAATGAAGTGTTAAACGCAAATTCTAATGGCTGGTTTTTATAATTGTTGTAACGCGATTGTGCGCATACTTCGCCGCTTTGTTTGCGGTCGAGCAAATACGAAGGTTTAAACCATAAATCACGCAAATCATTTATTGAGAATGAATAGGCTTCTTTTTTGCGATTTATTTCCAATCGACGTTCAGCAATTGGCGTAGCAATGCGGGCAAAGCCAACGCCATTATCAACAAGAATTTTCTCAACTGCTTTGCGGTCTTTTACCTGAATTAATACACCCGGATTTTCTGCAAAAAGCATGGTTACTAAGGAGTTTTCTGCAATATAATCCAAGTTCACATTCAAACCACCTTTTGAATTTGCAAAACACATTTCGAGCAATGCGGTAATCAATCCACCCTCCGAAATATCATGACCAGCCAAAATCAGAGGACTGTTAATCATTTCCTGAATGCTATCAAAAGCTGCTTTAAAATATTCAGCATCTTTTACGGTTGGCACATCATCACCAATTTTGTTTAACGTTTGAGCCAATACAGACCCACCTAATTTATGACTATCGAAAGAGAAATCGATATAATAAATGGCTGATTTTTCATCGTTTACCAATACTGGCGAAACTACTTTTTTCACATCCGACACTTCGGCACCAGCAGATATAATCACCGTGCCAGGCGAAAATACTTTATCGTTACCATATTTCTGAGTCATCGAAAGTGAATCTTTTCCGGTAGGGATATTGATACCCAACGAACAAGCAAAATCCGAACAAGCTTCTACCGCTTTGTACAAACGAGCATCTTCGCCCGGATTTTTACACGGCCACATCCAGTTTGCACTCAACGAAACGCTGTCCAAACCATCAGTCAAAGGCGCCCAAACAATATTAGTCAATGCTTCGGCAATTGCCATTACAGAACCAGCTTCCGAATCGGCCATTGCAACCATCGGTGCGTGACCAATAGAAGTGGCGATACCAACTGTTCCGCGGAAATCTAAGGCTACAACGCCTAAATCGTTCAATGGCAACTGAATTTCACCAGCACATTGCTGACGGGCAATTTTACCGGTTACCGAGCGGTCAACTTTGTTTGTCAACCAATCTTTACAAGCTACCGATTCCACTTGCAAAACATTTTCGATATAACTTTGCAGTTTATCTTCCGAAATTTCGGGAGCTGCATAATGTTCTTCAATGGTATTGTCGGTAATCACCATACGAGGTGGTTTTCCGAACATATCTTCCAGTTTCAGGTTGATAGGTGTTTGTCCATCAGCTTGTTCGAATACAAAATCCATTTTACCTGTGGTTTCACCCACAACGTAGAATGGAGCGCGTTCGCGTTCTGCAATAGCACGTACTTTCTCCACTTCTTTTTCAGAAATTACAAAACCCATACGTTCCTGACTTTCGTTGCCCACAATTTCTTTGGCGCTCAAGGTTGGGTCACCAACAGGCAAGGCCGACATATCAATTTTACCACCGGTAGTTTCCACCAATTCCGATAAACAGTTCAGGTGTCCACCTGCGCCGTGGTCGTGAATTGAAACAATTGGATTCGTTTCAGCTTCGGCCAGAGTACGAATTACGTTCGAAACACGTTTTTGCATTTCAGGGTTGGCACGTTGCACGGCGTTCAACTCAATGGAATTGTCGTATTCGCCTGTTTGAACCGACGATACAGCAGCTCCACCCATACCAATGCGGTAGTTATCGCCGCCCATTACCACCACTTTTTCACCGGCAGCCACATCGCCTTTCAAAGCGTCGCGCATGGTACCAAAACCAACGCCACCAGCCATCATGATGACTTTATCGTATCCAAATTTCTTGTCGTTTTCCTGATGTTCAAATGTAATTAGTGAACCACAAATAAGTGGTTGTCCGAATTTATTTCCGAAGTCTGAAGCACCGTTCGAAGCTTTTATCAGAATTTGCTCCGGCGTTTGGTACAACCATTTACGTGGAGCGATATTATTTTCCCAACTACGATTTTTATCGTTGCGTGGGTACGAAGTCATGTAAACCGCTGTTCCAGCAATCGGTAAGCTCGCTTTTCCTCCACCGAGGCGGTCGCGAATTTCACCACCGGTTCCGGTAGCAGCACCGTTGAAAGGCTCAACAGTAGTTGGGAAGTTATGTGTTTCTGCTTTCAGCGAAATTACCGAATCTATTTCTTTTGTTTGGAAAAAATCAGGTTTATCGCCACTTGCTGGAGCAAATTGCTCAATTTTTGGTCCGGCATTGAAAGCCACATTGTCTTTGTAAGCCGATACCAGTTTATTTGGATTTTCTTCTGAAGTTTTACGAATTAATTTGAAAAGTGTCAATTCTTTTTCTTCGCCATCAATCACATATTGACCGTTGAAAATTTTGTGACGACAATGCTCCGAATTTACCTGCGAAAAACCGAATACTTCGCTATCAGTCAACTTGCGACCTACTTTTTTGCTCACATTATTCAAATACTCAATTTCATCTTCGCTAAGTGCTAATCCTTCCTGAGCGTTGTAAGCAGCCACGTCGTCGATATACAAAATAGCTTCAGGCTGTTTGTTGATAGTAAAAATATCCTGATTCAGACCTGAATAGATACGTTCGAGCATCGGGTCGTATTCCAAACCACCTTGCGCCGAAGGTGTGTGTGGCATTAAACGAAACTCTTCTATACGAAGAATGCCGCTGATACCCATATTCTGAGTGATTTCAACGGCATTTGTACTCCAGGGAGTTATCATTTCGCGGCGCGGACCGACGAAGTTACCTTCGATACTCGACAGATTCGTCAATTTTGCTTCGCTAAAAAGCCATTCTAATTTACTAACATCTTCGTTCGACAAATTGCTTTTGCTTTGAACCACAAAAACATGTTGGGCGGGAGTTTGAAAAAATTGAATCATTTTGTTTTGTATAAGAAAATAGAAATTAAAAATTAAGAAAATGGTTGATATTCAATTGCTTAATTTAAAATAGTTCTATTTGTGGATTTGCTTGCAAAGATAGTTTTTTTCTGTGGTTTAAAAAATAGGAAACAAGCTATTTTATCAACAAAAAAAAATGGAATTGCTCAATATTGAACAATTCCGTTTTTAGATTTCATACCGTTGATAAATGTTATTTCTTCGCCGGTTTATACAAATGCGACGAATGTCCGTAGAATAATTCGGCAGCTTCCATAACCGTTTCCGAAAGTGTTGGATGCGGGTGGATGGTAAGTGCTAAATCTTTGACAGTTGCGCCCATTTCAATAGCCAAAACGGCTTCTGCAATCATTTCGCCAGCTCCGGGTCCGCACAAACCAATTCCGAGTACGCGTTCAGTTTCGGGGTCGACAAGTATTTTTGTTAAACCATCGCTACGGTCGAGTGTAGTGGCACGTCCGCTAGCTGCCCATGGGAATTTGGCAACTTCGTATTTAATACCTTTAGCAGTTGCTACATTCTCGTTTAGGCCAGCCCAAGCTATTTCGGGGTCGGTAAATACCACAGCCGGAATTGCCAAAGGCTCAAAGGCTACTTTTTTACCCGAAATAGTATCCACAGCTACTCTTGCTTCGTGTGATGCTTTGTGTGCCAACATCGGTTCGCCAACTATATCGCCAATGGAGTAAATGCTTTCATCGTTGGTCTTCAGTGTATTATCGGCAATTATCCAACCGCGTTCGTTAACTTGTACGTTCGTATTTTCAAGTCCTAGACCGGCAGTTTGTGGTTTACGACCAATTGACATTAATACATAATCGTATTGTTGCTCTTCAACAACACCTTCTTTGTTTTCGATTTTTACCGTTAAACCTTCGTCCACTTCTTTAATTTCAGTCACTTTCGATTGTAACATTATTTTTTCGAACGAATGGTCTAAACGTTTCTTGAGATGCGAAACCAAATCCTGATCGGCTCCGGGAAGTATTCTGTCCATAAACTCCACCACCGAAACTTTGGTACCAAGTGCAGCATACACCGAACCAAGTTCCAAACCGATATAACCACCACCTACAACCAAAAGGCTTTTCGGGATGGTTGGCAAATCGAGCGCCGAAGTAGAATTAAGCAAGCGTTTGCTGTCGATTTGCAGCGAAGGCACTGTAGCAATCACCGAGCCAATGGCAATTATGGCTTTGTCGTAGCTGATTTCCAGCAAGGAGCCATCTTCTTTTGTAACAACAATGCTCTTTGACGAAGCAAATTTCGCTCTTCCTTGTACAAAATTTATTTTACGCTGTTTGGAAAGCACGCCCAATCCGCCAGTGAGTTTGCCCACCACTTTATCTTTAAAAGCTCTGAGTTGGTCTATGTCAATTTTTGGTTCCCCAAAATCAACACCCCACGCTTTCGCCTCTTTTGTTTCGTTTATCAACTTTGCCACATGTAGCAAAGCTTTGGAAGGAATACATCCGCGATAAAGGCACACTCCACCCGGATTTTTTTCCAAATCTACCAAGGTAACATTCATTCCCAAATCGGCTGCATAAAACGCTGCTGCGTATCCGCCAGGACCTCCACCAATAACTACTATATTTTTACTCATTTTCCTTCAACAATTAATTTCATTGGGTTTTCAATCGCATCAATTATCCAACGTAAGAAGCGAATGCCGTCGGCTCCATCAATCACACGATGATCGTACGAAAGTGAGAACGGCAACATCAAACGTGGTTCGAATTTACCATCGATATACACCGGTTCCATTTGTCCACGCGAAACGCCCAAAATAGCGACTTCGGGTGCATTCACAATAGGTGTAAAGGCTGTTCCGCCAATGCCACCTAAATTGGTTATGGTAAAGCAACCACCACTCAAATCGGCAATTCCTGCTTTTTTGGTGCGCGCTTTTTCGGCCAATACATTCATTTCACGGGCAATTTCTATCACGTTCATTGTATCTGCATTGCGTAAAACAGGCACCATCAGTCCAAAATCCGTATCCACAGCAATACCAATATTAAAGTATTTTTTGTAGATAATCTGTTTGTTCTGCATATCCACACTGGCGTTAAACTGCGGGAAACGCTTGAGCGCCATGGCTACAATTTTCACCAAAATTGCCGTTACAGTTAGTTTTACACCTTGTTTGTCGGCTACTTTAGCGTAACTTTTTCGGAATTCTTCCAAAGCGGTAATATCTGCTTTGTCGAACTGCGTTACATGAGGAATTGTGTGCCACGCATAACTCAAATGTTCGGCTGTTTTATAACGAATGTTACTCATTGCCTGCATTTCTATTTCGCCAAACTTCGTGAAATCGGGTAATGGTTCCTGATGTTGTTCGGCACGAATATGCTGAATTTCATTGCGTTGCTGATGTAGTGTTTTGCTAAACGCTTTTACATCGTCGAGCAAAATGCGTCCGCCCAGACCAGAACCTTTTATCTGATTTACATCCACACCAATTTC
>JBMOHZ010000024.1:0-14732 GCA_049317585.1 Paludibacter sp. | reverse complement strand
AAGTAGAACTGCCAATAAAAACCACCAAATTTGTTGTATCAATGCCTTTCTTTTCCTCATCAATAAATCGGGTGAATTCTTTTAAATATTTTTTTGGAATTGTGTTTTCTCTAATCTGAGCTTGAATTAACAAACTGGTAAAAAGAAAGCATAAAAAGACCAAACTGCATTTAAATTTTATCATTGAAGTCAATTTTATTGGTATTTAATAATGAAGCATTGGTCAACAACACTGGAATTAGCCGGCTTTAATTTATTATCAGTTGTAATAATAAAGTTCGATTTTGCATCACTAACTTCGTAAAAGAGTCCGTCTGTACTCGAAATTGATTTTACCGTTTTTCCGGCAGGTAAATCTACTACACCTGTTGATTTTAGAAATACAACAAATTGTTTGGCAGTCTTGGGTTGAATAACTGAAATCGCGGAGTCGCTCGCGTAAGCATTTGAGCTTTTATAAACTACCCCATTCCATTTGCGGTCGGCTTGTGGCGTATTATTCATATTTTCCCAGTTTGGCAATACACGTATCAACTTAAGGCGGGCAGGCACATCCTTCATGCTTCCATAAACAGGCATATCGCCTGTACCTCCAACTCGTCCAAACCAATTAAACCACGATTTATTTATCGCTAATCTTGCTGAATTTACTCTATTGGCTTGTTCGGTAAAATTAGCCGGAGCAGTGCTTGCTACATGCTCTTTATCAATCAATGGTGCTGTTCCATAAGTGGCAAAAATACGGGTATCATCCAAAAAATCAACTTCCCTGTTTTCCTGACAAAGTATATCAGGCATAATTAATCTTGCATCAGCTCTGTCTTTTACTTTAGCTATCCATTGATCATAAACTCCGTAAGGCTCGTATATAGTTTTGAAATTTGGATATTTGGCTTTTGTAGCTGCATATAGTGCTTTGTAAAATTCCGCTGAACCATCGCTATAAGTGGCATAATTGTGTACATTGTTTCCAAATACAACACAGTAATCCCCTCCAGTCCAAAACTTTAAAGTTGTAGGCAATCCTCCAATAGCTTTATCTTTATTCCAAAAATCACCTACTAAGTCAGGCACATCCCAGGAATAACCTCCAAAATGAAATTTTGGATTGACATTCTCAATAGCTTTAACTCTAGCTAAAATATCAGCAACTACCCAATCAATCACCTTTTTCTGTTGAAGATCAAGTGCAACAGTAAAGGTTGTTGGAGAAGTGAACCAACCAGTTGCCAAATTATTGGGGAAAGGATCAGTACTTTTAAGAGCACAATAGTTATTATAAAATTCAATTTGAGTGGCTGTGTATGTATTTGCGGTATTTACTGTTCGTGTATATGAGTTTGCTTGTGGCGACTCAATAAAGAAATACAAATTATCTGATAGTGGATCTTTTTCCATGCCAGTCATATAAAACACATAACCATAACCCATTTGCTTGGCATAAGCAAGGTTATCACTTGAATTGGTTGCTCCATTCCATGAAACACCAAAAAAATTTCTATACTCAGGAAGTCCGGTTGGATCTGGTTTAAAATCAGGTAAAACAGGCGTTTCTGTCTTACAAGATAAAACTGTAATCACAAATAATAGATAAATATAGATTGATTTCATTCTGTAAAATTGTTACTTTTTGGGAATAATAATTGGAGCAAAAGTTTCAACCATCACTGCATTATCTCTTATTACGAGAGTATCAGTAACTGCATAAGTTTTACTTGTCGAAGGATTTGTTACAGTATAATTCAAATAAAAGGCATCGCGTTTTTTACCACCCCATTCTTCAACACCACTTACAAATTTACCTGTTCCCACTACATCACTTGTCGAGGTAGGGTCTTTACTAATTGTTACATTGTTATCGGTAGCAATATCAATTACAGCTTTGAAATTCAAATTTGTAAGTGCTAATTTATCGGCATACAATAATTTATTCAAAGAAAGTGTTGAAAGTTTAGGAATATAGGTTGTATATTCAATGTATTTTTTCTCACGTCCATAATTTTTGACAGTAGCTGTAACTCCAACTGTTGTTTCTTTCTCTGCACCTACTCGTAGATAAAAGCCATGATATTTGTTGATGTATTTTATGGCGTAGATGGTAAAATTTTGTGGTTTTATTATCCAATTGGCAGCAACACGAGGATCGACACCCCATTTACCAGCAACCGAAGAAATTAAAGAATTTGTTGCTGACAATGCAGGTTTGCCTTTTAATACCGTGTCGGTTTCTGCATTCAAAATCCGTACAGGTAATACGTATTTGTTTGTATATGAAAGTGGATCATTAAAAAACGCATCAGTTAATTTAATAGTTATTCCACCATTCATACTACCCGTAGGGATTGCAAAACTATTAGTAGTAATTGGTTCGTAATAGTTTGAAGGTAACATCTTTAAACGAACAGTATCGTTACCAACTTTAATTCCCAAACTATCGGTTAAACTTGAGTCGAACTCGAATCCTACATTCACATTTTTAGTGTTTGAATATAGTCCACCAATGGAAGCTTTAATTTCAAATTGATGTTTCAAATCATTGCTATTATCGTAATATTCGCTTTGTCCAAGTACCAAAGTACGTACCGGATATTGCCAGCCGAAATAACATGTAGTATAATCAAAATCATCAAAAGTAGTTGGTTCGTTCTCACAAGATGCGAACATCATTATAGCAAAAAATCCTATGATTATTTTTATTGTTATAATTTTCATATTGTATTTTTTATTAGATTTATTTTGTCTATTAATTTGCAGAATTTTGTTCTAATTTTGGGCATTTAAGTATTTCGCTATTTGGGATTGGGGCATAATACTTAAATGACATGAAACTGCGAGGCTCTTCGGTAATTGGTAAAAACTCCGGAGCACCACCTGAAGTTAGAATACGGGCACGTGTCACAACTCCATTTACTTCTAATCCCCAACGGCGCAAATCCCAAAAACGGAAGCCTTCGAATGCTAATTCAATGCGTCGTTCGTTGCGTACCAAATCCATAAAATTTGCAGTTGATAAATTTGTGGCATAAGCATCTGAGTTTGATGTGCCAACTCCTGCACGCTTACGAATTGCCTTGATAATATCCCGTGCAGAATAAGTATAAATCCCAGTCTCGTCTGCATTGTATGCAGCCGTGGCTGCTTCGGCATAAATTAAATACAATTCTGAATATCTAATTAGTGGGCGAATGGTTTTCTTACCAGAATATAAGGGTGGTGCAATATTGAAGTCAGGTCGAAGTAATTTTTTTAAATAATAACCTGTTCGTGTAGCTCCAACATTTTCAATACCATTTTTGCTGTCATCTTTCGAAGTTTTTATTATTGCAGAACCTGATTTACCTCCATCGCGAATAACACAAGAATCTAAGCGAGGATCTCTCAAAAGATATGGTTTTGCAGCATTATAACCTGATTTTACTATATCGGAAATTGGGTATCCATTTACAGCAGGAAAAGCGTCAACAAACTCTTGAGTAGGATTAACCTGTCCTTTTCCCATACGTGAAGGTGGATAATTTTTTGCCTCAATAGTAAGTGCCATGGCTGTTGCTGTTGTGGCTTCAGTTACCTGATTTGTTCTCCAAAGTATATCAAGGTTACTTTGATCGGCATCAGAATAGTAGAATTGAGTCTTTTTAAAAGTGCCGGTAATTGCTCCTAAACCACCAATGCTGTTAATTAACGTGGCTGAATATTTAATGGCAGAATCGCAGTATTGTTTATTATAACTTCCACCGTTGAATTTTGGACTTGCAGCTTGCAAATAAAGCTGTGCTTTAACAGCCATAGCAATACGTTTTGTAAATCTGTTTTTATTTTTAATCCCCAATACTCTATCATCGCCGGCATAATCCATTGGCAATTTTAAAATAGCTGAATCTAAGTCCTGAGCAATGCTTTCTACTGTCACTTTATAGTCAGGTCGAACAATATTTCCCCATACATTTGGGTCTAAATCAACCATTTCTTTTAAATAAGGAATTCCCAATACCTTACCTGAAATTCCAGTACCACCATAACATCGCAATAATTGAAAATGATGATATGCTCTCATCCCGTATGCTTCACCTATCCAGCGTTTACGATAAGTACTGTCATCTTTAGCGCTACTCCAGCTTATTTTCATAGTTGGAGCATAAGTCAAAAATTTGTTCACATTTACAATGGCGCGGTACGATGATGTCCAAATAGAAGTGGGATCAAACATTGGGCCCCACGAGCCACCAACCATTTGTACATAGCCACTTAAAGGATCATTTATCACTGCATCGTCGGTGGCACACTCTGTAAAGTCGTAGGTTGTTGGCAACGCCACATAAGCCGTATTCAAAAACCCAAAAGGAGATGTTGGACTTGACTGTGCTCTTTCCTCACCGTAAGTATTATCAACCTCGGGGGCAAACATATCCTGACAAGCAGGAATTATTGCGGCAAAAATAAATATTGTTATATATGTTATTAACTTATTGATTTTCATAATATTTTTCGTTTTTACTATTTATTAATAAGCGATTTTAAATCCTACCGCAAAATTGCGATAATTCAAACTTGAACTTGTTTGCCTTAATTTAGCATCCTGAGCAATCATCAATAAATTATTGCCCCTTACGTAAGCACTTATTCCTTTGATAAATAAGTTCTTAAAAATACTTTCGGGGAGTGAATAATTCAATTGTACCCGGCTTATAGTGATGTCATTCCCATTTCGCATCCAAAAGTCAGATGTTCTGAAGTTATTCTGACTGGTTTGAGCAGTCAATCGTGGATAAGTGGCTGTAAGTGCTGTTTCATCCGTCCAACGATTCAAAACCATCTCCGAATATTTTGTTGTACCATCTACCCATATATATTTATTAGGCGATTCGCTAGAACTCATCATCCAATTATAACCCAAACGCGAACTGGCAGTTGCAAATAATGAAAAACCTTTATATTCGATTGAAAAAATCAAATCACTCATAATACGAGGGGTAGAGTTACCAATTGATGTTTCATCATTGTCATCAATAAAGCCGTTAGCATCTAAATCTTGGTAATGGATATCACCTCTTCTGATTGTTCCATATTTTTGATTAGCAGCAATCGCTTCGGCATCGGTAGCGAACATGCCAAGGTTTTTCAATCCCCAAAAAGTATCAGTAGGTTTTCCAACTAAATATTGATAGTCGTTGTTATGAATTTCATCTCTTTTTACGTATTCGGATACTGAATACAAGGTATTCAGATTGGCTGCTAGTGTAACTTCGCCAATTTTTTTCTGAAATTTCAACGATATATCAATTCCTGAGTATGATGTTTCGTTGTAGTTAACATAGGGTAAAGTTGTTGAAATAAATGCCGGATAATAATTGGCCCGCTGTGTTAATTGGTCTGCATAAAGTGTTGAAAAATAACTTGCTTCGATAAACAAACTTTTATCAAAGAGAGCAGCTTCGAAACCGATATTCAGATTTTTCATTTTTTCCATACCCAAATCATAGTTTGCTGTTTGACTAACATAGGTAGAGCCAAAATTATAGCCACCATCGTACGTTCCAAAACTTGAGCCACCTTGATATATTTCTCTGAATTTATTATATCCAAAAGAAGCAGAAGCATCAGTTTGCAAAATGCCAGCACTTGCCCGTAATTTCAGATAGTTAATCAGCTTGTTTTCAGTCCAAAAATTGGCATTTGATGCTACCCAACCTAATCCAATCGAAGGAGAAAAAGATAATCTATGTCCGGGGGCTAATTTTACTGAATTCATCATAGCACCTGTGAAATCAACAATATAACAATTTTTGTAATCATAAGCTGCTTGGAAACCTATGTGTGCGTTTTTTTCGGAATGTAATACTGTTACTTCAGAAGCGGTATTATAATAACCTAATAACGACGACGAAATATGATGATCAACATTAAAAACTCGGTCATAATCAACAAGAAGTGTAGCTCCTATAGTACGCGCCAACGAACCTGACGAAAGGTTTAAAACACCCGTACGCGAATCAGTATTTATTGTTTTAATTGAGCTGATTTTTCCGGTAATATCATTCCATACCGGTTCATACAAAGCATACGAATTTTGAATTGATTCGGCGTAAGAGCCATAGGTATCAAAACTAATATCAGTTTTTACTTTAAGCCCTTTTGTAAGATTTTCTAAATCAAAAATCAAACCTGTATTGAACTGCATGGTATTATTGTAATTTCTGGAATATCCAGCATTGTTCAATTCGCCAATCAAGTTTTTACCATAACTATTAAGGCCAATATTTGAATTACCACCTAATATATACTTGTTTTTTATGTGTGTTAAAGGATCAGTTATGGTTGGATCTTCAAAAGCTTCAACTGGTAATAAAATTGCATAATTGTTTGGACGATAAGTGGAAGCCATTGTAAAATAGTCAGTACGTATTCCTGTGCTTTTATTGAATACAAATGCAGCGTCAATATAACTCTTAATATGTTCGGATATATTGAAATTCACATTTCCCCTTACTCTAAGCCTATCCGAACCATTATTTACGTTATTATTCGCTTTATAAAGTACTCCTGAATTTTCCCAGCCAATATTGGCATAATAACTTGCAATATCATTTCCACCGCTAAATTCACTGAAAAAGCGTGTAGTATTATAAAATGGTTTCAAGTATTCGCTACTGTAATAATCAACATCAGGATACCTGTAAGGATTTGTCCCATCGTATTTTGCAATTTCCAATGGATCGTAGTCGGGTACTTTGTTTGGATTATCATTTGTTTGAGCTTCATTATATAAGGTCATATAATCACTCGAATTTAGATATTTTGGCATAGCTATTGGAGTATTCAATCCACTTTCAATACTCATATTTATTACTTTCTTGTTGGCAGTTCCACGTTTGGTTTTAATTACTATTACACCATTTTTGGCCTGACTACCATATAACAAAGAAGAATTAACATCTTTCAAAATAGTAATATCTTGTATTTCTTCGGGTTGTAAATAGGAAGCATCGCGAGGCAAACCATCAACAATAGTCAGAGCATCGCCAAAACCAAGAATATTTGTACCTCCGCGTAATCCGGGGGCATAAGTATCTAAAATATTTTGTACACGGGTTATATTGTCCTTTTTAAGAATGTCAGATACATTTATTTTTGAAATATTCCCAACAGTCATGCTTTTCTTAGCATTTTTAAATGCCATTTGAACTACATCTTTTTCGCCAGACAAATAAGGTGATTTAGTTAATACCAAATCATGATTAGTACTTATCGAGTTTATAGTAAGTGTTTCGTAACCTTCGGCTTCAATAAAAATACTAGTACTTAAATTGGATTGCAAACTAAAGTTACCCTCACTATCTGTTTTGGTAACTACATCGCCCTGATTGGCATAGATAGCTGCATTTTCGATAGGGATACCTTCCGTGTTTTTCACTGAGCCTGTGAATAATATCTTAACCCTTTTAGCCTTCGATGCTTGCGACCAAACTACCTGTGAAGTTCCGTAAAACAAGCAAGTGATAAGTAAGATTAGTATTTTATATTTTGTTATTATTTTCATTGTAATATCTTATTAAGATTAATAAATCAGTTGATACTTATCCAATTACCAGCCAGGATTTTGATAAAATCCCGAATAGAGTTGTGTTTGAGATGTTAGAATTGGAAACCAATAATGTTTTTTATCGAATATCTTTTTACCAAAAGATCTAACTTTATAATAGGTGTGTCTTTGGTCAAAGTCCAACACATCGGTTCTCAGGTATTCGGGGGTATCAGCAACATACCATCGCCGGATATCGAACCACCGATGCGATTCAAAAGCTAACTCGACGGCACGTTCTCTACGAATAGTTTCACGAAGAACATTTGTTGACGAATAAAACGATGTAGGTAAAGGTAGTGGTGTTCCATCTGGGTTTAAAACTCTATCTCTTACTGCTTTTACAGCCTCCCATGCTTTTATGTGACAATCGGTAACTGAAGGATCAGCATTAGCTGGATCTGTGTCATAACCATAGGCTTCGTTGGCCGATTCGGCATACATTAAATATACATCTGCTAATCGAATTACGGGTAAACAACGGTTCAAGTCTGGCGACCAACTATAGGATCCTCCATTTGCAAAAATGGTACTGTCTCTGAATTTTTGCCAACCATATCCTGTATCCGATTTACCTTGTCCACCTCTATCAACTCCACCAATAAAAAATTGTGCGGGAGTTGATGGGTTCGTTTTCTTTAATGTTTGACCATCGCAAACTATATTTTTATAAAAACGAGGATCTCTGTTAGCCCATGGATTAATGGAAGGGGTATTATAAACAGAAGGGTCAAAATTTGTTCCATCGTTCATACCAAAATACTGAACATAACTTTCGAACGGTCCACAGCCCGAACCATATCCACCCATCGAGTTATATTGGTCACCTATTTGAGACCTTCTCAGGTGCTGACAGATTGGTGTATTTAAAATACCTTCTTTTCCACGTCCGGGAATTTTTTTTCCAAACATATAAAAGTTATCGCTATAATTACTCCAGGGTAAAAGATCATACGTTGAACCACCACCTAATACCGAAAGCTTTAGTACTTCACCAAAATACTTTACCGCTTTTTTACAATAATCTTGATTATACGTGTAACTTCCTGTGACTGTACCATTCATCAGGGGACTTCCGGCATACAACATCGCTTTTCCTAATAATGCATAGGCAGCCCCTTTTGTCAATCTTCCTTCGTTAGTTCCATTTGTTATCTTACCAGTTTGAGTTTGATCCCAATTTACTGGAAGTTTCTCAATGGCAATCAAAAGATCTTTTTCAATACTATCCGTACAAGCGTGGTATGACAGTCGTGGAAATTTCAACTCATCTGTTGGAGTTAAAACTTTTGTAATATATGGCATTCCACCCCATACTCTAATAATTTGAAAATAGAAAAATGCCCTCAAAAAATATGCTTGTCCTTCTATTAAATCTTTTTGTTCTTGTAGTGGGACATCTTTATACGCCACTGTCAATTTATCTAAATTAGCTAGTGCAATGTTAACCTTGCGAATACCTAACCAGCCGCCATCCCAATATCCTAAATTTGCATAACCATCGCCGGTTGAGGCTGATGCTCCATTAACATTGGAGTATGGATTTGAGTTAAACTTGTTGGGGATACCATTGACAGTACCTGGATTTGCATAGAAAATGTAAGCAATAGATTTTTCCCATACACGATAATCATTACTCATTGTAGGTAAATAATTATTATGTACTTGTAATATGTCATCACCATAATTTATATTCGTTGTTGAAGAATTTGATATTGGATCAGACATACAATTATATGCATCTTCAATAAATCCCTGATATTTATCATAGGATTTAAAAATATCTGCTTCTGTAAGACCCGCTTCCGGTGATTTATCTAAATAATCGGAGCAAGAATTTAAACACAGTCCTGTTAGTATAGAAAAAAGGATTGGTACAAAAAAATCATTTATTTTTTTCATATCAGTATTATTTTTTAAAAGGTAACATTTATTCCAACATTTATTCTTTTCGTAGTAGGATAAAGTGAGTATGATTCTGTAGAAGCAGCCCATATATCTACCGTTTGTTCTTTATCTTCTAACAGTTTGGACCAAAACAGTAAGTTATTGCCCGAAACTGACATTTTCATAGAACTAATACTCAATTTTTTCAACCATTTGCCAGCAATTGTATAGGCTAATTCCAAATTCTTAAGACGGGTATACGAACCATCAATTTGTCTGCCTCTATTAAATGATGTTTGTCCTACACCTGAGCCACCAGCTCTTAGGAGCATAAATACTGCATCAGGATTACTTGGTGTCCAATAGTCGGCAAGCAAAGTATTTGAATAAGGTGAACGATTATCACCCACGTAAATAATATTGTTTGAGTATTGAATAATATTATAAACTCCATAAAACTGAAGCATAAGACTAAACCCTTTATAATCTACTCCACATGAAGCATTGTAGGTATTTTGAGGTCGGCTTGGATAACCGCTTGGAGCAGCATCTTCAGCTGTAACTAATCCATCACCATTAAAATCGATTACTGCTAAATCGCCAGGCAATCGACCTGAATTCGATTCGAAAGGAACACTTCCGTATAAATCATCCCAACTTTTTACAAATCCGGTTTGCTCAATCAATATTTTAGGTTGCCCTATTTGGAAACCTGCTGCTTTTTGATAAGTTGGCTTCATTTCGGGATCGTCCCTAAAAACAACCTCATCTTTGGAATGAGCAAAATTATATCCTAACCAACAATGAACGCCAGACCATGTTTTTTGTAATTTAACTTCAAATTCATAACCGTTATTTTTTACTTTTCCTATATTAGCTGCAACAGGTGCTGCACCAAAATATGCTGGTATTAAAGCGGTTCGTTGAGCTGCCGACATAAAAACATTACTCCTGTCATCCTGAAACACTTCAACTGTACCTGATAACAAACCATTTAGTATCGAAAAATCTAAACCAATATTTTGTTTTTTTGAAACTTCCCACTGTAACTCAGGATTCCCAATAACCATCTCTTTGTATTGTAGGTAGGTTGCTCCGGTTCCTTCATAGGCAGTAAGACTTGTGTAATTTGGACCAAAGGTTGTTTTATCACCACTATCAAGACCCCATTGAGTGCTATATGACCAACGTTGAGAAGCAAAATTATCGCTACCTACTGTACCAACAGAATACCTAATTTTCAGTTTATCCAACCATTTTTGTTTTATAAATGATTCGTTTGAAAGCATCCAACCTAAACCAACTGATGGAAAAAACCCAAAGCGGTATTTGGCCGCAAATCGTTCGGAACCGTTATATGCGGCATTTGTTTCAAGGAAATACCGATCATCAAATCCGTAAGTTAAACGCCCTACCCAATCTTCGCGATAATGAGGGAATTCGCTTCCTGAAGTCAATTCTTCGCGACTCATAAGTCCAAGAGCCGAAACATCATGTTTTCCGAATGTACGACTATAATTTAACTGACCTTGATAATACAAACGGCGTTGAGTGCTACCTACACTGAAAGATTCAGCGTTAATAGTTCCGGGATAACTGTAATAATCAAAATTGTTACCACCATTCACCGGATCGTAAGTGATAACTCCATCTTTATCAATACTTTTTGCTAATAAAGATATATTTGAAATTGTAGAAGATGAAATCATACGGTTATCATACGATAAGGAGAGTTGTGCAGAAAGCCCTTTTGTAACGAAATCTAAATTCTGCTTTAACTTGAAGTCGGTAAAAAGTTGAGTTGTATAATTTGTTGAAAGACCAGACGACCCGCTCAATACACGTACAGGATTAATATCGTTAGGTTTATTTACATTAAAACCAAATGTACCATCCTGATACATAATTGGATAACCAGCAGGTGATAATTGATAAAACGCAGCCCAAATTTGTTGTAAGTTGTTGTCAAAACTATTTTTTTGACGAATTGAGCCAGCCAGATTCACCGAAAAAACGGTACTTTTTGTAAGATTAAAATCTAAGTTTGAACGAAAATTATAATGTTTAAAACCCCACTGTGGTTTGTAAGGTAAACCTACCTCCATACCTGAATTTAATAAATCTTCGTCATTCAAATAGGATAGTGCAGCAAAATACTTTGCAAAAGTTGTACCTCCGGCAATATTTACATCGTAACGTTGTGTAATGGCGTGATCTTTAGTAACTGCCTCAGCCCAATTCACATTGGGATACTGTTCTGATTCCAATACATTGGCAGGATTACGATATTTATTTAATATCCCTTGAGGAACATACCATCCCCAGTTGGTCGAGAATGCCGGATTTTGTCTTTCCAGCACTTCATTTTGATAATCAAATGTATCATAAGAATCCATTTTGTTCGGAATTCTGGAAACATATTTAAATGAAGTGCTCGACGAAAAAGAAACTTGTGCCTTTCCTTCCTTTCCGCGTTTTGTGGTGATAAGTATAACGCCCTCAGCTCCTTTCACACCAAAAACTGCCGTAGCAGAGGCATCTTTTAAAACAGAAATGGACTCAATTTGTCCCATCTCTACATCACTCATCTGACGTTCTACACCATCAACTAAAATCAAAGGATCGGAACCATTCCAAGAAGATAAACCACGGATGGTAATTTTAGGATCTTCAGCACCCGGCATACCTGTTACACTTTGAGTGGATACACCTGGCAATAAACCAGTAAGTGCTTGACCAACGTTGGTAATAACTCCCGTACGAGCTAAATCAGAACCTTTTGTTTGTGCAATGGCACCTACAACACTTTGTTTCTTCTGAGATCCATAGCCTACTACTACAACTTCATCTAAAGATTTATTTGTTTGATTCAAATGCACAGTAAATTCTGACTTGCCGTTAACATTAATAATCTGTGTATCATATCCAATATATGATATTTTCAGTTGTGCAGTTTCGGGTACTTCAATACTGAATTTTCCGTTATAATCAGTTATTGTACCTTGAGAAGTACCATTTACCAAAACTGTAACCCCAATAACCGATTCTTTCTTTTCATCAATTACTAAACCTGAAACTCTAATTTTTTTTTCGATTGCTTTCGGTTTTTCTTCGCTTAATTTTGGTCTCAACGTAATAAAAACTTGCTTTCCATCAATTTTGAAAGAGTTTTGACTGTTTTTGAACAAATCATCCAAAACCTTTGAAATAGGTTGATTTTTAATATCAAGACTCACTTTTCGATTGAGGTCAACATCTTTATCGGCATAAAAAAACACAACCGAACTGTTTTTTTCAATGATTGATAAAACTTCTTTTACCGAGATATTTCTCTGCTGAATGGTTATGTTTGCAGTTTGCGCATTTGCAATACTTAAGTACAATTGAAATATAAGAATAATAGTTATACTTAAAGTACGCTGAATTTTACCATTTAAAAAATTTCTTTTGTGGGTGATTTTCATATATTTATTCTGATTTAATTTTATAAGGCGTATGAATTCATTTGTAAATTACTGATATTTATAAATTTATATTTAATATTGATTATTCCGGCATTGATGTAGTTCTGACTTTGTAAGCTAAATTAGTATAAAAAAACAGGGATTTTTGGGGGCAGAAAAATAATCTTATTTAAACATTATTCTATACTCATTATCCTTTTTGGCAAAGTTCATTGACGTAATTTCAGACAGCCCATTTAGTAATTGTGTTAAATCATCTTTCAACTCTAACTTGCCCGAACACGATATTCCAGTAGGCTCTGTCGGTAATTTCATTGTTACATTATAGTACCGCGATAGTCGCAGTAAGATATTCTCAATGGGCTCATTTTTAAACTTATAGTTACCTTCGTGCCACGAAGTGTAATTCTCGACATCTACCTCGGTTAACGTTGTAGCATTATCAGAATAGGCAAATAATTGATTTGGTTTTATTAATGTAGCTTTTCCGTTTTTAGGTTTCACATTCACCGAACCACTTACTAAAACAACATTAGTTTGTTTATCTTCCTTATAAGCTGTAACGTTAAACACTGTACCTAGAACTCGTACATCTAATTTCTCTGTTTTAATAAAAAATGGTCTTTTCGCGTCGTGTGCTACTTCGGCAAATACTTCACCTTCAACAAATATTTCACGTTTATCTTTTGCAAAAGTTACCGGGTAAATCACTGTTGTCCCTGTATTTACCCAAAGAGTACTCCCATCCGATAATGTAAGAAAAGCACGTTTACCATAAGGTACACGAAGTTGGTTGTAAATAATTTCATCTTTGGCAACTTTTTCTGCCTTATTTACAGCCATCGATTGTTTATTCACTTTCAGTTTGCCATTTTCGTCATATTCTACATTTGCTTGAGCTCCATCAACAGCTAAAGTCTGACTACCCGAAACTAATTGAATTTGTTTAGTAGGTTGTTCGGTGTGGATAATATTTTCTTTTGCAAAGTCAGAAATTGACTGACTGTAAACCTCTTTATCCGCGTTGAAAAATTTAAGATAGGATATGCTAACAAAACCCAAAATACAACAAGCAACTGCTGCGTAACTGAAAATCTTAAAATGCTGTTTTCTTCTATATTGTGAATTTTTTGTGCTTTCAATGCGATTCCAAATAATTTCTAATCGTTCATTTTTAACTTTTGGCTTGTTTTCGTGTAAGCTTTTCAAAGTCATGTATGCGGCAATAAACTCATCAACATTTATAATCTTTTCATCCAGTTGAAACTTCCAAAAATCTTCACTTTCGCAGGTAGGATGAAGCATCGAATCGATAAAATAATCATCGGTAAGAAAATTGGATACTTTATATTTTGAATAATCTGCTATCATTTTAAATTTGATATTTTACAGTAAGTGTTTAGTTTTTTGATTTAGTACTCAATTAAGCGTAAAAATGTTGTTATATAGTTTAAAGTTTTTGAGCGAATAAGGTCAGTGTATTAATAATTATGCATAACATACTTGTGAATGCTGCTACCGATTTCATTTTCTTTATAGCTCTATGTATAAGATTTTTAGCCGATTGATAGTTGATATGCATCAAATCAGCAATTTCTTCGCATGATAAACCTTCAACATAACGATGGTAAATGGCCTCTTGCTGATTTTTATTTAATTCGGAATATAGTTTTTTGATTAATTCTTTTTTAGCTGTATCTTCTTCTTGTGCAATCCAGGTTTCCTGATAATCCTTTTCTTCCAATCCATACGAATTCTTTTCATCCATTTCGTACGTATTTGATTCTTTTTTCAACAGAAAA